>CAZIXG010000019.1:0-12407 GCA_964543305.1 uncultured Ruminococcus sp. | reverse complement strand
TGGCGACACCGTGCCGGTTCGAGTCCGGCCACCGGCACCAAAAACCAAGCCTTACCATTATGGTGGGGCTTGGTTTTTTAATTGAAAATTTATATTACCAAATTTTGTTGAAAAGCTATTGCTTTTCTGTTAAAATGAAAATGGGAAAATTTTAAAAGAAAGGTAATATTTTTATGAGCAAAGCCAAAATCAAAATCTCTTGGGTGCAGATTCTTTGGGGAATAGCGGCTCTTATTATGTTTGCGGCAGCAGCGCTTTCCTTGGCAACATGGAATTACAGTATGCGCACTATAGCGGTGCCACTGGGAATTGCGATGTTTTCGGCGGGTTGGATAAATCTTTTTGTATATCATAAAAATTACAAGAAAATACACGGCTGCCGTTGGGTGCTGGCTGATGGTCTTTGCACCACACTGCTTTCGGTTTTTCTGCTTTTTAACCGAATGGTAGAGGCGGGAATGATACCCTTCTTTTTTGGTGTATGGGAGCTTTTTACAGGTGTTTTAAAGATAATCGATTCGCGCGAGCTGCGGGACGAAAAAATTCGCGGTTGGCATAGCTTTGGCGTTGTGGGCGCTATAGAGATAATCTCGGGTATAGCTTCACTGTTAAAGCCTGTAGACGAATTTGTGGGTATGCACGGCGTAGTGGCGTTTGTGCTGTTTGTTCAAGCTTGCGGCTTTCTGTTTAAAATACTAATTTATCACGATATCGTAATCGAAAAGGTAAACGAGCCTGAAACCGTTGTATCCGCCCAATAATATATACATATAAGACCTTTAGCACCTTGCGTGTAAAAGGTCTTATTTTTTTGTTTAATATAAGCTTTATCTATTGATTTTGCACGCTTTGTCTGCTATAATTTACATACAGACAATGATGTCACCTTTAGTTGCGGAGGTTTAGAATGAAAGCCATAATTAACGGAAAAATTATTTTAAAGGACCGAATTGTTGAGGGAAGCGCCCTTTTATATTCGGATAAAATTGAGGGAATAGTTTCTGCTGATAAAATACCGGCAGGATGCGAGGTTATTGATGCTTGCGGAGGATATGTTTCTCCTGGCCTTATCGAGCTTCATATTCACGGATATTTAGGTAAGGATGTTTGCGATGGTGAAGAAGAAAGCATTCGCACCATTTCAAAGGGGCTTCTCGCAAACGGCGTTGTGGGCTATCTTCCCACCACAATGACTGTGGATATGAAGGTTATCCGCAAAGCGCTCGAAGTTTGCCGAGAACTCAAAGAAGAAAGCAAAAATTGGGATGGTAGTGTAATACTCGGCTGTCACGCTGAGGGACCGTTTATCAGTGAGAGCAAAAAGGGCGCGCAGGACCCTAAATACATACTTAAGCCCGATGCCGCATTTGTTAAGGAATATGCTGATATTATTAAAATAATCACCCTAGCCCCCGAAACCGATACTGAGGATTTTGCCGCTATCAGAGAAATTTGTCGCGATACTGATGTTGTGGTTTCTATGGGCCACACAAGCGCCGATTATGAAACGGCAATGAAAAGTACTGAGGTTGGTGTTAGCCATGTAACTCATCTCTTTAACGCTATGACACCTCTTGCACACCGCGCCCCAGGCGTTGTAACTGCCGCGTTTAATAGCAATGTTAGCTGTGAGGTTATAGTTGATACCTTCCATGTTGATAAATGCTTTTATGATATACTTTGGAAGCTTAAGGGCAGAAAGCTCTGCTTTATTACCGACTGTCTGCCCGCGGGCGGACTACCGTATGGTGAATATACCTTAGGCGGCGCTAAAATCATCTACCGCGATATTGTTTGCCGATTAGAGGATGGAACCGTTGCAGGCAGCGTACTGCAGCTTAATAAGGGAGTTTGGAATGTTTACACCAATTCATCCATTCCGCTTTGGGAATGCGTGAACGGCGCTTCATTAAATCCCGCAACAACACTTGGTATCCAAAAGAATAAAGGCTCTATTGAGGTTGGTAAGGATGCTGATATTATCATTACCGACGGTGAGTTTAATGTACAAAAAACTATTATCGGAGGAGAGATAAAATATGAAGCTTAAGGTTAATGCAAAGCTCGACCCCCAGTTCCAGCCGCTTTCGGTGGTTTGCCGCGATATGCGCGAGGCTACCGTGAAAGAGGGACAGGACCTCGTTATCGCAGTTGAGCGTAATAAGGGTTATACTACCACCTATAAGACACGCATTTTCTGTGACGGCACAGGTCATGACGAGGAAAATTTCCGCTTTGTTGAAAGAATGGCAAAGGCACTGTTGTGGGTTGCAGGCGGATACAAGATAATTATCGCAGGCAGCAAGGTAGTGGGCGAAAAAATAAAGCAAGCTTATACCAATGGTGGACTTCGCGATTTCGATGTTCACTTTATGGAGCGAGTTTATGAGCATCCGTTTGAGGTTGAAGTAGTGGCTTTAGAGGATGCACCTGAGGATAAATCCTCAGCTTCTCCTATTGGCCGCCATCTTGATGGCTGCCGCATCGGCTTTGATGCAGGCGGCTCCGACCGCAAGGTAAGTGCCGTTGTAAACGGAGAGAGCGTTTATTCAGAAGAGGTTGTTTGGTTCCCTAAAACCAATTCCGACCCCGATTATCACTATCAAGGAATACTTGAGGCTATGAAGACTGCCGCATCCCATATGCCGCGCGTTGATGCGATAGGTGTTTCCAGTGCGGGCGTTTATGTTGATAACCGCATAATGGTGGCATCCTTGTTCCTCAAGGTAAGTGATGAGGACTTTGATAAAAAGGTTAAGAATATGTATATCGATGTGGCCCGCGAAATCGGTGAGGATATTCCGATAGAGGTTGCAAACGATGGTGATGTTACCGCTCTTGCAGGTGCTATGAACCTTGGTGACAACTCGGTGCTTGGTATCGCTATGGGCACATCTGAGGCGGCAGGCTATGTTGACCCGCAGGGCAACATCACAGGCTGGCTTAACGAGCTTGCATTTGCGCCCGTTGACTACTGTACCGATGCTATGGTGGATGAATGGTCCGGCGATTATGGATGCGGCGTTAAATATTTCTCACAGGATGGCGTTATAAAGCTTGCTCCGTTTGCAGGCATTGAGCTTGATGAAGGTCTTTCACCTGCAGAAAAGCTTAAGGTTGTGCAAGGCCTTATGAAGGAGGGCGATGAGCGCGCCGCCGCTATTTATGATACCATCGGCGCATACTTCGGCTATGCCATCGCATTTTATTCCGAGTTTTATGATATCAAGCATGTGCTTATTATGGGCCGCGTAACCTCGGGCGAGGGCGGCGTTATTCTGCTTGAACGCGCTCAAGAGGTGCTCGATAAGGAATTTCCTGAGCTTGCAAGCAAGATAAAGCTTCATATTCCTGATGAAAAATCACGCAGAGTTGGTCAGTCGGTAGCGGCTGCCAGCCTTCCCAAAATAAAATAATATTATTTTCACCCGATTTTCTAAAAAAATCGGGTGTTTTTTTGTTTACTTTGGTAAATAATTATGGTATTATGATAAAAATAGGTAAATTTGATTTAAGTGGTGATATTTTGTCGCGAATATATGGTAGGGTTGATGAGTTAATAGGTGCCACTCCAATGCTCAGGCTCTCAAATATTGAACGGCTTGAAGGGCTTGGAGCAAGCATTATCGCAAAGCTTGAATATTTTAATCCCGCAGGCTCTGTTAAGGATAGAGTAGCGCTTGAGATGATAAACGATGCCGAGCAAAAGGGTATTCTTAATCCTAATTCGGTGATAATTGAGCCCACCTCGGGCAACACGGGCATAGGCCTTGCTATGGTGGCGGCGGCTCGCGGATATAGGGTGATAATAGTTATGCCTGATACTATGTCTGTTGAGCGCAGGCAGATTTTAGCCGCCTATGGAGCCGAGCTTGTGCTCACCGACGGTAAAAAGGGTATGAAAGGCGCTATCGAGAAGGCGAAGGAAATTGCTGAGAAAACACCTAATAGCTTTATCGCAGGGCAGTTTGAAAATCCCGCAAATTCCGCCGCGCACAGAAAAACCACAGGCGTGGAAATTTATGAGGATACCGGTGGCAAGATTGATATATTCGTGGCAGGCGTTGGCACGGGCGGCACAATAACAGGTGTTGGCGAATATTTAAAATCTAAAAACCCCGATATAAAAATCGTGGCGGTGGAGCCTGCCGATTCACCTGTGCTTTCAGGCGGAGGTGCTGCGCCGCACGCCTTGCAGGGCATAGGTGCGGGCTTTGTGCCAAAGGTGCTTAACACCCAAATTTATGATGAGATAATCACAGTTTCCACCGAGGAGGCTTTTTCGGCGGGAAGGCTTTTAGGAAGAACAGAGGGTGTGCTTGTGGGCATTTCCTCAGGCGCGGCTCTGGCTGCTGCCATCACGTTGTCTAAGCGCAAGGAAAACACTGGTAAAAGCATAGTGGTTTTACTTCCTGATACAGGCGATAGATACCTATCAACACCAATGTTCGAATAATTTTAATGAAATGTAAAAAGGAGAATGAGTATGAAAAGAATTTTAGCTATTGCCCTTTCATTGATATTATTATTTGGCGTTTGCGGTTGCAAAAAAACACCTCAGGAAGTATCCTCTGGTGTTGATGTAATATATGAATATGAGTATGAGTATGAGGATGCACAAGGCAATATTGTTACCTCCAACGGAAC
Source organism: uncultured Ruminococcus sp. (assembly GCA_964543305.1). Lineage (GTDB taxonomy): Bacteria > Bacillota > Clostridia > Oscillospirales > Acutalibacteraceae > UBA737. Next base: position 7,760 of record CAZIXG010000019.1, on the reverse strand, counting down.
CTCCTCCAAAAAGGATAAGGAAACATCATCAAAAGCAAACTCTAAAAATGAATCCTCAAATGGAAGCTATTCTTCAACTGAGGATGATTATGTAGAGGTTGATGATAGCGGCGATACCGTTAAAAACAATTCAATAATCACAGGCAACAATTCCGCGGGAAAGGTTGAAATGGGTACCGCTTCTGCAGATGCATCACAAAGCTTTTGGGATAATATTAATAGCTATGTAATAATCTATGCTAAAGATGATAATTACACTCTTGCCGAAAGGTTGAGCAAGTATTTTGAAAATATGGGTATCACAATACCCATTTATAAAGATACCAAGCATTCTTTAAGTGAGAACGAAATATTAGTTGGCGATACCAACCGCTATTCAACAGGTGCAGCTGCGGCTTCGTATAAGGTAAGACTTGTCAGCGGCAAGCTTAGATTTGAGGGTAATAATTATTCTGCGGTTGAAGTTGCAGTCACCAAATTCTTGGAAAAATGCGCTCACAATCAACCGTTGCCAACAATCGATGGCGAGCTTGCGGGTTACCAGCAGCCCATAACAGTAAACGGTAAAGCCTATAACTATGTTTGGGGCGATGAGTTCGAGGATTCCTCGGTTGACTTCACAGAAAGTGATAAATGGAACATCACCCATATGATGGGATATTATAACGATTTTGAGGTAGCTCCCAAGGAAAAAATCAGTGAGTTTACATATGCCAAGGATGGCAAGCTTGTTTTAACAGCGGGTAAATTTGATTTCACCAACTATGTTGGACAAAAGAATTTAACAGGTGTTAAAATAACAAGCAGCTATGAATATGCCAACGGCGGTGTGCTCACTACAAGCGAGCGAATGGTATATCGCCGCGGCTATGCCGAGCTTCGTGCAAGCGTGCCAACAAACAACGGCTCATGGCCCGCTTGGTGGATGCGCTCCACAGGCGGAAATCTTATAAAGTATGAGGATGGCACCACAAACCTAAGCCCGATTTACACGCTTGAGGTTGATATTTTTGAGTGCTATAGCAGCTTGGGTGATAGGGTTCAGCCTAATTTACATAAGTGGTATAAAAACACTATAGATCAGGTAACATATAACGAAGTTTATGGTTATGATGGCAAAAAGGTTACATCAAGGACTGAAATGAAGAGCAAGGGCGTGCTTGGCGGTAACGAAGACTATCAGTTCAGCACCGCTATTTCAAAGACCTCGGGTTGGCAGCAGTATTCCTTTAATAAAAATGGCTCCACCAGCGAGGATTGGCATACCTACGGCTTCCTTTGGACCGACAAAACGATGGACTATATTATTGATGGTGTTACCTATTTCTCAATAGACCTCACAAAGGAATTTGATGGATTCAACGATGGTAAATATGGTTATAACCAGTATATGTATTTCTTGCTTGATAACCATATTTATACTCCTGCCGCAAAAAAAAGCTCTTCATATAGCTCTAACCTTCCAAATCCAATGTTTGAAATTGAATATATTCGTCTTTACCAGCTTGATGGTGAGCGGGATATAATACTCAGCGAATAATATTATGGAGGTAAAAAATATGTTCAAAAGAATTTTATCGTTAGGTCTTTGTTTTAGCTTGGCTCTATGTATTTGTGGATGCAGCAATAATCCGGATGCTTCATCTTCAGAGGCAGTTGAGTATATATACGAAGTTGAGACAGAGTATGAGGATGGCACTGTGGTTGAAGGAAACGATGAAAAAACCAATGTTGAAGAGAATAATACTGCAGGCAGCTCCCAAGGCAAAGGCAGTACCTCTAACGCATCTTCCTCATCACAAGGCAGTTCAAGTGCATCTTCCTCTTCAAAAAGCGGCTCAAGCACATCTTCTTCATCACAGGGCGGCTCAAGCACATCTTCTTCATCACAGGGCGGCTCAAGCACAACTAACAAGATAGATTATGATACCGCGGTTGAGGTGGAGCTTTGCGATGAAATTGTTAGTGCCTACCTTTCGGCTAACAATGCAGCACAACAATATGCGATATTAAATGAATATTCAAATACCTTACACGATAGCCAAAATGTTACCCTTTCGTGGAAATCTGACGGCAGCTCCAAATATACTGTTTTAATATCTAATAGCGCCGATTTTTCCAATTCATATATTGTTGAAACAACTCAAAGCAATGTAAATCCAGGTGTGCTCGTACCGGGCAAAACTTATTATTGGAAGGTTGTTGGTAAAAAGTCATCCTCGGCTATTGCAGGAGGAAAAATAGTGGTAAAAAACAGCCCTGTTCGTTTTGTTAATGTTGATGGCGTTGGCAATTTCCGCGACCTTGGCGGTTGGACCACCGAAAGCGGTAAAACCGTAGCTTATGAAAAAATTTACCGCGGCAGGCAGCTCGATAGCATTACAACAAGCGGAATCAGCACCTTCAAGCAATTAGGCATCAAGACCGAAATCGATATTCGTGCCGATAAAAACTCTCCCTCGGAAACAACGGGATTAGGCCTTAATTATAAATACTTTAATTCTCTTGATTACATTTTTATGTATCATAGAATTTTTAATACAACATATAAAGAACAGGTTACAAATAATTATAAGGCTATATTCTCACTTCTTGCAGATGAAAGCAACTATCCCTTCTATATTCACTGCACCGCAGGTGCTGACAGAACAGGCACACTCATATTCCTTATAAACGGTTATCTTGGAGTTTCTTATGAAGATTTAACAAGAGATTTTGAACTGACATCATTCTCCAAGTCGGGCAGTCGTTGGCGCGGCGCAGGTACAGGCGGAACATTCGGCGAAAATGACCTTCAGATGTCAGGGGATAAGGAGTATGTTACTTGGGGCTTACTCTATAAGCAAATGATGAGTGGTTACGGCACAGATGATGGCAAGCTATCCTCTGCCATAGAAAACTATCTTGTTAACTATGTCGGCGTACCGAAGTCACAACTTGAAAGTATGAAAGCTATAATGCTGGGATAATAAAAAGGCCCCCTTGTAGAGGGGGCTGTCATTTTGTAAAAATGACTGGGGGATTATTAAAAAACAATTTTATCATTAGGCGGCAGCATTACCTTGTTGCCGTCTATTTTTATATATAGCGTTAAATCCGAATTATTAGCGATTTTATTTTCTGAAATTTCGGCGCTCTTTATTGCACTTTCATAATCGAAAATTTCACCTACTGTGGCATAATAGTATTCATTAGGCTTATTGCCTAAAAGTGATGCGAATGACTTTAACTCCTCCCATTTGTCGTGGGTTTCATAGTCTACCGAATGAATGCCAAGGCAGAAGAATTTGAGTTGCCCGTTGTCGGGGAGCTGCTCAAAAAGCTTTGATTTTTCGGCAATATCGGTATGCCATGCGGTGCAGCTCCAGCATTTGCGGTTTGAGGGCATAGAAAAGGTTATATCATCAGACCTTGGCGAAAATCTAATTCCGTAGTAATCCTGCGCCTCAAGATAATCACAAAGTGTCTTGTTGTTCTGCTTATCATAAGGCCACACAAAGCCCCTTACAGAGCCTTTTCCGAATATTTCTTCAAGCTCACTGCGACCTTCCTGCTCACATCTTTTATAGCAGTCACTGTCAGCTACCAGATATTTAGTGCCTCTTTCGTTTATTGCTTTATAAAGGCCTTCAATTTCAGTTCTATAGAGGGCGTCCACTTCTGGAACAGCATTATCAAAAAGCTCATCCGAAAAGATGCGCGTTACTGCATCATTGGTAGCAAACGGATGGTATTTTACATGGTTTGCTATCTCGAATCCATTATAAAACTTTCGGTATTCCTCAGCCGACATATAATCTGTTCTGTCAGAGCACAAATTAAAGGTTCCCTTGAAGCCTGCGGGCTTCATTATATCCAAAAATTTTTTGTCCATAGGAATATTGCCGTCATCTATCGAAAAGGTTACTGCCTTTCTAATCCAGTTAGGAAAGAAGTTTATATCTATACGGTGCTTGCTCATATCATTCACCCCAGTATTTTCTATCAAGACTTCTGAAACGAATTGCCGAGAAAATGTGTTCTTTTTCTATTTTTTCGCTTGCCTGCAGGTCTGCAATGGTGCGCGCCACCTTTAAAATTCGGTCATAAGCGCGGGCAGATAGCCCTAAGGAATCAAAGCTGCGGCTGAGATAAGCCGAGGCATCATCGGTCATAATACAAACCTTTCTTAGCATCGCGGGGGTAAGACGCGCGTTGCAGGTAATGTCGGTGCCGCGGTAGCGCTCAGTCTGTATTTTGCGTGCTCGGTTAACACGCTCCCTTATTTGCGCCGAGGTTTCGGTGGGGGTAGTGTCGCTAAGCGACTTATAATCCACAGGCGGCACCTCAACATGTAAATCAAGCCTGTCAAGCATCGGCCCCGAGATTTTATTAAGGTATTTATGCACCATATTACCTGTGCAGGTGCATTCGCGGGTGGGATGGCCATAGTAGCCGCAGGGGCACGGGTTCATAGCCGCCACCAGCATTATAGAGCTTGGATATGTAACTGTGCCCGAAACACGCGAAACTGTAACGCGGCCATCCTCAATAGGCTGGCGAAGCGCCTCCATAGCATCACGCTTAAATTCGGGAAGCTCGTCAAGAAAAAGCACGCCGTTATGCGCTAAGGAAATTTCACCGGGGCGCGGCACAGTGCCGCCGCCCGTAAGCCCAGGCGCCGAAATTGTGTGGTGCGGCGAGCGGAATGGGCGGCTTGTGATTATGGGGTTGTTTTTATTTAAAGTCCCTGCCACCGAATGTATCTTTGTGGTCTCTATCGATTCCTCAAAGGTCATCTCAGGTAGTATTGTCGGAAGTCGCTTCGCGAGCATACTCTTGCCCGCGCCCGGAGGACCTATAAGCAGAATATTATGTCCACCTGCGGCGGCAACCTCAAGCGCCTTTTTGGGAGTAATCTGCCCCTTTACTTCACTGAAATCAAGAACACTTTGGGGCAAATCATCTTGCATTTCGATAGGGCAAGCGGCCTCAAGCACAGTAAAGCCCGTAAGGTGATCTAAAACCTGCTTCACATTGCTCGCACCGTAAACATTAATACCCTCCACCACTGCTGCCTCGGCAGCGTTATCCAGCGGTACAAAAACATTTTTAATTCCGTTTTGTGCCGCGGTTATTGCCATTGCGAGCACACCGTTTACAGGGCGAATTTGACCGTCAAGAGATACTTCGCCTAAAAATATGCTCTCGTTTATATCGCAGTTTAGCTGCTCGGATGCCTTAAGTATAGATAAAAGTATCGGCAGGTCGTAAACCGCGCCCTCTTTTTTCTTATCGGCTGGTGCGAGATTCACCGTAATTCTACCGTTTGGAAAGCGGAAACCGCAGTTTTTTATTGCCGCGCGAACACGGTCACGCGATTCCTTAACCGCCGCATCAGGAAGCCCCACCACATCAAAGCAGGGGAGCCCACCCGAAACATCGGCTTCGATTTCTATCATATAGGATTGTATTCCAAATATTCCAACGCTTAAAATCTTAGAAAACATAAAATCACCTAAAATAATAATACCATAAAATTCCTATGATGACAACAATTTTAACCCTTTCGTAACAAATTATATAAAAGTAAGATATATAATATAAATATCAAACCGAAAGAGGTATCCTTATGAATTTCAGATATAAGCTTATGCAGTTTATGAGCGGCAGATATGGTGTTGATAATTTATTTTATGTGCTTTTTGGCATTTCTATTGTGATTTCTCTTATCAATGTTTTTGTTCGTTCTGTTATTTTGCAGCTTATAGTGTATGCAATTATCGCTTTTGCTCTTTTTCGTTTTATGTCCCGAAATATTTCCGCGCGAGCTCGCGAAAATCAGTATGTAAGCGGCATTATGAATAAAATCACCGCCTCCCGCAATATCAAGCGGCAGCGCAGGGCGGATTTCACACATATTTATAAAAAATGCCCTTATTGCGGCGCGGTGCTGAGGCTACCCCGCAAAAAGGGCAAGCACACCACTGTGTGCCCAAAGTGCGCTAAATCCTTTAAGGTGCGCGTTTTTAAAGGTTAATATTGACATATCCTCCCTTCATATTTTATAATATAATCATAAAATTTAAGGGGGATTTTTTATGTATAACAGAACACAGGTGAAGCTTGAGGCAAAACAGGCGCTTAAAGGGAATTTAGGCATTTCTATAGGCGTTATTATAGTGGTTGGCATTATTTTAGCGGTATCCGAATATGTTCCTTTTGCTTCGATAATTCTCACAGGCATCTTTTCTGTAGGCCTTGCAATAGTAATGCTTGAAATTGTGCGCGGCTGGCAGGTTGAGTTTGGCGATGCCTTTAAAGGCTTTAATAACTTCGGCACAAACTGTCTTGCAGGCGTGCTTGTAACCGTTTTTACAGCCCTATGGTCATTGCTTTTTGTAATCCCTGGCATTGTTAAGGCATATTCTTATGCTATGACATTTTATATACTTGCCGACCATCCCGAAATGAAGCCAAAGGATGCAATAACTGCAAGCCGAATTATGATGGATGGCCATAAGTTTGACCTTCTTGTGCTTGAGCTCAGCTTTTTCTGGTGGTATCTGCTTTGCGGTATAACCTTTGGTCTTGCTTGTTTATATGTTGTACCTTATGTGTCAGCGGCACGCGCTAAGTTCTATGACACAATAAAGGATGAAAAGAATTTATTCCCTGCTGCTAAAGAAACTGTAGGGGAAGAAACCGCAGAATAATTTAAAAATTCAACAGCGCTTTTAAGAAAGAGCTTAAAAGCGCTGTTTCTTTGAAAGGTAGATAAAATATGCCTAAGGTAAAATTTACAAAAATGCACGGTATAGGTAACGATTATATCTATATCGACTGCTTCAAGGAAACGGTAGATAACCCTGAGGAGCTTGCCAGAATAATGTCACCCCGCCGCTTTAGCGTGGGGGCAGACGGCGTTATCCTAATCTGTCCGTCTGATGTGGCGGATGCCAAGATGCGTATGTTTAACCTCGATGGCAGCGAGGGAAAAATGTGCGGAAATGGCATCAGATGCGTGGGTAAGTATGTTTATGATAGCGGCATAGCACAAAAGGATACCATAACCGTTGAAACCTTAAGCGGAATAAAGGTGCTTAAGGTGGAGGCCGAAAACGGGAAGGCAAAAGCCCTCACAGTGGATATGGGCAAGCCCTGCTTTACCGCTAAAAAGATACCCGTTTTGTATGACGGCGTTACCGTTATAAACAAACCGATAACAGTGGCAGGGTATGAGTATAAAATTACCGCCATTTCTATGGGAAATCCTCACGCGGTGGTATTTTGCGATAATGTGAGGGATTTGCCTCTTGAAGAAATAGGCCCTAAGTTTGAGAAAAATTCAATTTTCCCCGAAAGCGTTAACACCGAGTTTATTCGCGTTATCGATGATAAAACACTCGAAATGCGCGTGTGGGAGCGCGGTAGCGGCGAGACATTGGCTTGCGGCACAGGCGCCTGCGCGGCGGCAGTTGCGGCGGTTGTAAACGGCTATTGCAAAAAGGGCGAGGAGATAACCGTGAGGCTTTTAGGCGGCGAGCTTTATATAACATATTTTAATGATGAGCGCGTGATGATGCGCGGCGGCGCCGAAACCGTCTTTATAGGCGAATATGAGTATTAAAGTAGAAAAAGCCGTCGAATTTTCCCGACGGCTTTTTAAAAAAACTTCTCAAAAAAGACTTGCATTATAAAAAGATATGTAGTATAATACTCTTACCCACTAAGGGTAACAATTAAATATCGCGGGGTGGAGCAGTTGGTAGCTCGTCGGG
>CAZIXG010000018.1:0-12494 GCA_964543305.1 uncultured Ruminococcus sp. | reverse complement strand
ATACCTATAAAAAACGACTGGTGACAGTCGTTTTTTTATTTATTATTTGTTATTTACTATTTATATTTACGGAATATCGCTTGGCGCCGGTCCGTACAAAAATAAAAAAACGCTTGAGTTTCCTCAAACGTTTTTTAGTGTTGGCATCTACTTATCTTCCCAGGCAGCTGCCCGCCAAGTATTTTCAGCGCAAGTGTGCTTAACTTCCGTGTTCGGAATGGGAACGGGTGGACCCACACCGCAATCAGCACCAACTTTTTTGTGCCGCCCTTCGCAGACGGCAAGGATGATTATATCAAGTGTTAAGCGATTTGTCAAGCACTTTTTTAAAAAAATTTTAAAATATTTTTTCTTGGAGCAATTTATGGCTTTCAAAAAGCTCCTTTGAGTCGCCGAAAGCGTTGCGGTAAACCTCTATCACAGCATCCCCCACAAAGCCTTTTTCGTGTGCCGATGCTATAAAAGCCGCAAAGTCGAAGCTGCCTTTAAGCGGGAGCATACAGTCATTTTTGGGGGTGTTATCGCTCAGGTGCAGATGCTTTATTTTATCCCCCAAAAGCTCAAGCACCTGAAACGGCGAATAACCGCCGCGAATGCTCTGCTTAACATCAAGACAGAAAGCCGCCTCATTGCCTAAATAATCGGACATACTTTCAAGCACCTCTAAGCTACCTGCTCTATAATTCACAACATTTTCCTGCAAGAGTGTGGCGCCGTTTTCGCGCACGGCATCCGCAATTTTAGAAAAGCGCTCAAAATATTCGCGGTTATCAATAGCACCGTTTGGCTTGCCGCCGTGCATTATTATATATTTAGCTCCAAGCTCCGCAGCGATACTCGCATAACGCTTATAGCTTTCAAGTCCCTCGAAAAAACGGCGGTCATAATTTGAAAACATCATAAACGATTCCGCAAGCGACATCGTGGGATGAACAGAGCTTACTTTAATACCGTAATCATCCTTAATGCCGCAAAGTTTTTTTATAAATTGGGGCTCAAGCTCACAATTTGCATTAAAGAAAATTTCGGTCAAATTTACACCCGCTTTTGCAATTTCAAGCAAGCATTCCTCGGTATACATCGGATAAAGGCAGGAGGTGGATATGCCGATTTTCATCAAATTTCCTCCCTTGGTGTAACATAAACTGTTTTATTGGTGGTATAGATAACCATACCCGCCTTAGCTCCTGCGGGCTTTTTCACATATTTTATCGGTGTGTAATCAACAGGAACATTAGAAGAATCCTTTGCCTTGGAATTTTGAGCCGCAAGACGCGCCGCAAAAAGCACAGTTTCCGAGCTTATTTCCTCTCCACCGCACATTACAACCACATGTGAGCCGTGGATATTCTTGGTGTGAAACCACACATCATTTTTATGTGCAAGGGTTGTGGTGATATAATCATTCTGGGTGTTGTTTTTACCCACTATTATGCGGTAGCCTTCAACGCTTAGATATTCCAAAAGCTGCATCGCCGCCTTTTTTCGGCGTGATTTTTGGTTGCCCTGCTTTATATATCCTGCTGCCCCAAGCTCCTCGCAAATTTCTAAAATATCGGCAGAGGTTTTGCATCGTTCAAGGCTTTCAGCCACCGATTCAAGGTACTCTATTTCCTTGCGGTCAGCTTCGGTGAGCAACTTTAGTGACTGCACCGCCGCACAGCTTTTTTTATACTCCTTAAAGTATTTAGCGGCATTGGCAGATGCGCTAAGTGTGGGGTCGAGTGCAATTTCCACCTCGGCTAAATTTTCATCATAGAAATTCGGCACGCGCGCCACGCTTTCGCCGCTCTTTATTAAATGAATATTAGCCTTTATAAGCTCGCCGTTTATCCTTAGGTCCTCGCGGTTACTGTTTTCCTGAAGCTCTTTAAGTCTCAGATTAAGGCGGCGGTTTACCCTCGTAATTAGGTTGCTTACAAGCTTTACTATATCGCCCGACTGCCTTTTCATCCGCGCCGCGGTGTCGCGTTCGAAATAAAAGCTATCGAGCAACTTCGAGGGGCTTTCAAAGTCTCGGGCTTTATAAAGAGTGCCATACTGTAATATGGGAATACACGAAAAATCGGCAGGGGTGTTATCCTGCTTATAAAGCAGGGTTGGGATACCAATCCCCTCGATTTCATTTTTTATCAAATTTAACTCGCTCAAAAGCGGTAAGGCTTCCGAAATATCGCTCGCCAATATATCACCACCATAAGCGCGGTGTGCAATTTCGCGGCAGATAAGTGGAGAAAGACCATCGGCGCATTTTAAAATTGCCGAGGAAAGCAGTATATCACCACAGCTTAAAATTCCTTCAAGCATTAAATTTATATCATCATTTAAGAGATTTAGCTTGTTTTGTGAGGGCGGATATTCATATATAGCACCGGGTTGAATTATGCGGCTGCTCTTTTCAATATCACTTCTATGAACGGCATCATAAATCCTGCCGTCATCCGCAACTAAAACTATATTACTGCTATTGCCGATAAGCTCGCAAATAATCTTTGGAGAAATTCTATCGCCCATTTCGTTGGCGGTATCAAAGGTGAGCTCGGCCACGCGCTCTAGTCCCTTTTGCTCAACCGAAACGAGTCGGGAAGCAGAAAAAATCTTTCTTGCAAGCATACAAAGCATCGGCGGAGTTTCGGGGTTTTCATATTTACCCTCAGTGAACTGAATGCGCGCGCCGCCTGCGCGGGCGCTTATAAGAAGGCGCTTCTGGAAGCCTTTTTTGCGCAGTAAAATTATCAGCTCATCGCGCGATGGCTGATATATTTTATCAACATGGCTGCCCTCGGCTGCCTTTAATTCGCAAATTACGGTATGTAAAATAGCGCCGTCAAATGCCATTTTGCTCCTCCAAAATTTTAGTTAAAGTGTCACTCAACTCTTTATATTCTAAATATTCGCTTTGCTTTTTATAGACCGCGCTTAGAGACTTCGCACAGTTATAAACTATTCTTTGTTGCTTCTTTATATACTCGCGCGAAGCATCACTATCGGGCAAAAGCTTGCCTATTAAAGCCGTTACGCCATCAAGAGAGTAAGGCTTTCCGCAAAAGCGCACAACCATTACCGAATATATTTTTCGGTTTTCACTCACTGCCTGCTCGCGCTCCACCTTGAAGCCGTTTTGTGCCAAATACTCACGAAGCTCTCGGGCGGCTGTCATAGGCTGAAGAATAAGCCTTACACTGCTATCCCTAACAAATGGCGCGCAGTCGATAATGCCGCTTATAACCTCGCCGCCCATGCCCGCAATTATCACTGTATCGCACATATCGCGTGTAACACCCGACAGACCATCGCATAAAATAAGCTTTACACCCTGAGCACCCAAGCGCTCAAGGTTATTTCTCGCGTTTTTAAGTGGTTTTTCTCTTATATCTGTGGCGGTGACGCGTGAAGCCTTACCGCTCAAATACAAAAAAGCGGGCAGATAGCCGTGATCTGTTCCCACATCACAAACACTGCTGCCCGCCTCAACAAACCCTGCTATAAGAGAAAGTCTTTCGCTTAAATTCTGCATTACTTATTAGCAAAGTGCGCGTTGAGCTTTTCAACAAGCTCATCACAGTCGGTACCGTGAACGGCGCAAGCCTGCTCAATGCTCTCACCGCGGGAGGCGGGGCATCCAAGGCAGTGCATTCCGATTGCAAAAAAGTATTTAGCGCAGTCAACATCCTTATCGAGAACATCGCCTATAAGCATATCTTTTGTGATTTTCATATTTCCAAACTCCTTTTTTATTATTTTAAAACAACTTGGGTTCAATATTCAAGTCAGTTCTTGTGTGGTTAAAAAGTTTGCGGTTATCAAGCGCCCAAACGCGGGAAGAAAAGTCCTGAGGCTCGGCTTTCATTACCGCCTCGCGCATTTCATAAATTCGGGAATCCATAAGGTCGAGCTCACTAAGCACCTCCGCTTCTATAAACATCGGCCTTACCGCGGCACCAAACTCAGGCTCGCCGTGATGGGAGAGTATCATATGCTGAAGCAGCACGCTTACCTTGCGGTCAATACCAAGCTTTTCGGCATATTTTTCTATTTTTGTGGCACCCATAGCAAGGTGACCTATAAGATTACCCTCAATAGTATAGCCATCGGCAATACCTGTTTCATTAACCTCAAATTCGTCAAGCTTTGATATATCGTGCAAAATAGCGCCCGAAATTAAAAGCTCGCGGTCGATAAACGGATAAACGGCGCAAACACCCTCGCAAAGGCGAACGATGGATAGCGTGTGCATCAAAAGACCGCCGCGAAGCGCGTGGTGAAGCTTGAATGCCGCAGGCCAATAAAGCAGATTGTTTCTGTTATCCGAAAGAATAGCTGTAACGATGGTCCTTAAATCGGCATCCTCAAAGTCATCGGCGATGCTCAAAAGGCATGAAAACATCTGCTCAGATGAATAGCTTGCAGTGCGAACAAAGTCCTCCACCCTAACATTATCGCTTTCCATCGCCAATCTTATGCGCTCAATTCGCAGCTGGTCTGCACCGTTATACTGCGATATCGTGCCACGGATTTTAACAATGTCATTGAGTTTATATTCCCCGTGCTCTGCGGCAGAATAACGCCATAGCTTGCCGTTTATCTCGCCTGTATTATCGCCCAAGGTAAAATCAAGATAGGTATCGCCCTTTGAGGAGGTTTTCTGCTCAACCGCCTTAACAAGACAAAAGCCATCAACACGGCCGCTATTATCAACCGGTGTGAAATTCATTTTAAAATTTCCCCATTCAATATAAATTCTATTACTGCATTTAATTATATAATAAAAGCAAATTCAATGCAAGTGGCAATATACACACTTCACAAAAAGCGCCTGCTGAAAACAGCAGACGCAGATTTTAAAGCTTATCTTTAAAATGTGAAAATTCGAGGATTCCTTTGTTTTTATTTATAGCGGTGTAAAGCGGAAGACCGAGCCCCAAGCACACTACCAATTCCCCGAGTGCTACCCAAGCGGCAGAAATCAAAAAGGTTGTGAGAGTGGCATTTCCATCTGTGAAGAAAAAGGATATTTCAAGCCCCACTATAATTCCGTTTACCACCACGGGTGCGAGGGCGGAAAGAATGGGCAGCTTTTTCCACTTAATATTCCTCAACAAGTAGCTTAGCAGTGCCGCTATAAGGGTGGCGGCAGTGCCAAAAATCATATCTATGGGATTATAGGAAAAAATATTTGCGATAAGGCAACCGACTGTGAGCCCAGGTATTGCGGCGGGAGTGAATACAGGAAGAATTGTAAGCGCTTCGGAAATGCGAAACTGCACAGGACCATAAGCCAGATTAAAGAAAGCCATCATATATGTACTTCCCGCATAAAGCGCCGCAATAAGCGCGCTGAAAACTAAAAATTTTGTGTGTTTTTTCATTACCCTTTTTCTCCTTGTAATCCCTTGTAAAATGCCACCGCAAGAGCATCACACCGCTCGTTTTCGGGGTGGCCTGCATGGCCCTTTACCCACACTATCGTTACATTGTGCATTTCAAGCAGCTCTAAAAGCTGCTGCCATAAATCGGGGTTAAGCGCGGGCTTTTTATCGCCCTTGCGCCAGCCGTTTTTACGCCAAGACTCCGCCCAGCCCTGATTAATGCCATCCGCCACATATTTTGAATCGGTTGTGAGCCGCACGCGGCACGGCTCTTTAAGTGCGGAAAGCCCCTTTATTGCGGCAGTAAGCTCCATTCGGTTGTTCGTGGTGTTTTCTTCACCGCCCGAAAGCTCCTTTTCACGGTTGCCGTAGCGCAGAACCACGCCCCAGCCGCCCGGTCCCGGATTGCCCGAGCAGGCGCCATCGGTAAAAATTTCAACATATCTTTGCATCAATACACCTTAATACTTTCTAAAGCTTCCCACTACCTTGCCAAGCACAGATGGCTTTTCGGGGTAGATAGGTGAAAAATCGGGATTTTCAGGCATAAATATTACCTGAGAGCCTTTAATAATAAGCCTTTTAACGGTTGCCTCTTCCCCATCCATACCGATGATTATATCCCCGCTTCGGCAGGGCGCGTTTTTATCGGCGATAACAATATCGCCATCTAAAATACCTGCATCGCGCATACTCATACCCGATACCTTGAGCGCAAAAAGCCCCTCAGCATCCTTGGTGGGATATGGAATATAATCCTCTATCTGTTCGACTGCCAATATCGGCTGGCCTGCGGTAACCTTACCCACAAGTGGCACCATTGAAGCATCATACTCATTATCAAGACGGATAGCGCGTGAATAACGGGCATCGCGCACGATATAGTTTTCCTGCTCTAAAACATTTAGTATCGCGTGAACTGTAGAGGTTGATTTAATGCCTGTGGCATCACAAATCTCGCGCACAGTTGGCGGGATACCGCTTGAAAGCTTTTTCACAAGGAAATTATAAACACTTTCCTGCTTGGGGGTTAAGGGTGTTTTAGACATACCGTCACCTCAAACGAACATTTATTCGTTTTTATTATAACACCCTATCTCTTTTCTTTCAAGTCCCTCTTTTTGGATTTCAAAAAAATTTCTTTTATTCCTAAAACAATTAAAAAGCCGCCAAAAAGCTTTGCTATAAGGCTGGCGCCTATTAAACCAGTTAAAAATATGCCGCCTACCGCTCCTATTACCCCGCCTGCGGCAAGCGGCAGAACGGTTTTCCACTTAATTTCACCCTTAAAGGCATAGATGCAAACAGCAAGCAATGCGATGGGGATAAAAAAGAGCAGATTAACACCCTGCGCTTCAAGCTGTTGTACCTCGGCGAAAACGGTGAGATAGATTATAAGCACCGCGCCGCCGCCCATTCCCATACCGCCGATTATTCCCGAAAAAAGCCCTGCTAAAAGGGCAGCAATATTCATTTTAAAAGCAGGCGCGCGCCTGCATATATCATAAAGCCGCCGAATATTCTTTTAAGCCAGACGGGCGAAATTTTCTTTATTATAAGGGTGCCTATAAATGAGCCGATAAGACCTGTTGGGATAAAGACGAGAGAGGCTTTAATACCCACATATCCTTTAACAACATACATAACGGCACTTATTACCGTTATGGGCAGTATGACCGCCACGGCATTTGCATGGGCGCACTTTTGACTAAGCCCCATTCTTTTAAGGGTTGGCACCGCTATCATTCCGCCACCTGCGCCGAACATTCCGTTTACAAGGCCTATAAATATTCCAAACGCACCTGACCTCATGTATTTTTTCATATTATCACCGCGTTTATTTTGCCCAATTTTTTTGTTGTAATAATATTAAATAAATGGTATAATATATTGGATTATTATACAAGGCGGTAGTTTTATGCTAATAGACCTTAAGGGCTTAAAAATTGAATATACCGTATCGGGCGAGGGTGATATACCCGTTTTGTTGCTGCACGGATGGGGCTCAAGCTTTGATGTGTATAAGGGAATTATGGCAGCTCTTTCTGATAGATGCCGCCTATATGCGCTGAATTTTCCAGGCTGTGGCGAAAGCGAAACAATGCGCGAGCCTTGGAATTTGCAGAGCTACTGTGATTTGGTGCTTGAATTTATCGAAAAGCTTCAAATTGATAATCCGATTTTAATAGGTCATTCGCACGGCGGCAGAGTAATTTTAAATCTTGCGGCAACTGCTCAGTTAAGTCCCCCTAAAATCGTGCTGTTAGATGCGGCAGGTCTTATCCCTAAAAAGAGCCTTAAACAAAAGGCGCGTGCGCGTAGCTTTAAGATAATTAAGGGTGTGCTTACGGTGCCTATATGGAAAAATCGCACCGAGTCGCTTTTGCAAAAGGCCCGCGCACACTACGGCTCGGCAGATTATAACGCGGCACCTGAGGTGCTAAGGAAAACTCTTGTTTCCCTTGTGAACACAGATTTGCGGGATATACTCCCTAATATCAAGTGCCCCTCACTTCTTATTTGGGGCGAAAACGATACCGCAACCCCGCTTGAGGATGCGCAAACAATAGAAAAGCTTATCCCTGATGCGGGACTTTGTGTGATAAAGGGTACCGGACATTATTCGTTCTGTGAGCGCCCCTATGAGGCGCATGCCATTCTCAGAAGCTTTATTAAATAAAAGGAGGCGGCTATGCCTTTTATGGATATAATTACGCTCGCTATTCTTTCTGTTTCTGCTATATTCTCCCTTTATAAGCAGCTGCAGATGCTGCAACAAAACTCATACTTCCCCACCCGCTATTTTAAGTGGTTTAAAGGGAATTACGCTCTCGAATTTATTTTATCCTTTGTGTATTTTTACGCGCTGATTTCACTTGCTTTCAGAGCTAAAGGTGTTTTAGCTCTTATACTTACCGCGCCGCTTTTAGTGATAAGGATAATTCTTGCAGTAAAAACACATAAAAAATCAATTAAAAAGCTCGTTTTCACCGCGCGCGTAAAACGGCTTTTCGTTGCTGCCATTATCCTTTTGGCGGCTTTGAATGTTGCCGCCGCTTTGTCCGCCGGTCTTTTTGGAGAAATATTCTTCTTTGCTGCGGCTTTTTGCGGCGCACTTACACCACTGCTCACGCTGATTATATGGGCACTTACCTACCCAATAGAAAAGGCGGTTAGCGCGTGGTATATAAACGATGCTAAGAAGATTCTTAAAGACCACAAGAATCTTACGGTGGTAGGTATCACGGGAAGCTATGGTAAAACTACAACCAAGTTTATATTGAACCGCATTTTAAGTGAAAAATTCAATACCGTTTGCACCCCGCAAAGCTTTAACACACCGATGGGCGTGGTGCGCACAGTGAGAAGTATGATTAAGCCGCAAACGCAGATTTTCGTGTGCGAAATGGGCGCTAAGAATGTGGGTGATATAAAGGAGGTTTGCGATATTGCAAATCCCAAATACGGTATTATCACCTCGGTTGGTGAGCAGCATCTCGAAACTTTTAAATCGGTTGATAATGTTTTTAAAACCAAGTTTGAGCTTGCCGATGCGGTTGCTAAAAACGGCGGTGTTACACTCGCTAACCTTGACAGTGAAGGCATTCGCGCAAGAAAAGATAAAAGAAACGATGTTTTATACTTTGGAAACGGCACCGATTACTATGCTGAAAACATAAGCTACGGCGCAGGCGGCTCCACCTTCCAATTAGTGCTTGATGGCTCGCGCATTACGGTTAACACAAGGCTTTTGGGACTTCACAGTGTAGCCGATATTTTAGCATCTGCCGCTATGGCTCACATCTTAGGCGTTAATGATAACGATATCAAGTTTGCTATAAGCGCATTAAAGCCCACCGAGCACCGACTTGAGCTTAAAGGCTTTACAGGCGGCTCACTTCTTATTGATGATGCTTACAACTCAAACCCTGAGGGTTGCCTTGAGGCGGTGAGGGTGTTAGGCTCGTTTGAGGGTATGCGAAAGGTTATAATAACACCAGGGCTTATAGAGCTTGGCGAGCGTGAATATGATTGTAACTATGCATTAGGTCTTGAGGCGGCAAAATATTGTGATACAATAATCCTTGTGGGCAAAAACCGCTCTAAGCCGATGATGGACGCGATTTCTACCACAGATTTCAACCGTGATAATGTTTATGTTGTATCAAGCTTCAAGCAGGCTATGGAAATTTATGCTCCCACAGCTGATAAAAACAGCGTGGTGCTTATAGAAAACGATTTACCTGATAACTATTTAAACTAATCTTAAAAGAGGTTTTTATTTATGAAAACAAATATAGCAGTATTTTTTGGTTGCCGCTCGGTAGAGCACGAGGTATCAATTATTTCGGCGGTGCAGGCAATGCTTTCTATTAACCGCGAAAAATATGATGTTACCCCCGTTTATGTTACCAAGGACGGCGCTATGTTCACGGGCGAAAAGCTTTTTGAAATCGAAAACTACCGTGATATTGATGCACTGCTTGAAGAGTGCCACCGCGTTACCTTTATCCGCGATAACGGTGAAGTTATAATGCACTTTCTTGACCAAAAGAGATTTAAAAAGATACCTGATGTTAAGATAGATGTCGCCTTCCCCGTTGTGCATGGAACGAATTGCGAGGACGGAACTATTGCGGGATATCTTGAATATTTAGGTCTCCCCTATGTTGGTTGCGATATCCTTTCTGCCGCAGTTGGTATGGACAAAGCGGTATTTAAGGATGTGCTGAAAGCCGCCTCACTACCGGTTCTCGACTGTGTTCGCTTCCGCGCTCGCGAATATGCGCTTGAAAGGCAAGAAATTACCCAGAAAATCATTAAAGAGGTTGGCTTCCCGCTTATTATAAAGCCTATTAACCTAGGCTCCAGCGTTGGTATAAGCAAGGTTAAAACTGAGGATGAGCTCGAGGAGGCAATTCGCCTTGCTATGTCCTTTTCGGATAGCATACTCGCAGAAAGAGCTATAGAAAATCTGCGCGAGATAAACTGCTCAGTGCTTGGCGACAGTGACGAATGCGAGGCATCTGTTTGTGAGGAGCCGTTTATGAATGATGAGATACTCTCCTATGAGGATAAGTATTTAGGCGGTGGAAAATCAAAGCAACAGGGCCCCTCAAAGGGTATGGCGTCACTCGGTAGAAAGATACCTGCCGATATAAGCACTGAAAAATCAGATGAAATTCGCGAGCTTTCCTGCAAAATATTCAAAGCTATCGGCGCCAGCGGTGTTGTTAGAATAGACTATTTGCTTGACAGCGTAACGGGCGAGGTTTACGCTAACGAGATAAACACCATCCCAGGCTCTCTCGCCTTTTATCTTTGGGAGGCTACAGGTCTTAAATACACCGATATGATAGACCGACTTATCGAGCTTGCATTCAAGCGTGAGCGCAACCGCGGAAATCTTACCTTTACCATTGATACCAATATCCTTGCAGGCGCATCCTTTGGAGCTAAGGGCAGTAAGGGAGCAAAGCTTTAATGACCTCACTTCTTATAAAACTGTTTATTAAAAGCTCGGATACCACATCGGCTAAAGCCCGCACCGCCTATGGAAACTTAGGTAGCGGAGTGGGTATCGCCAGTAATATACTGCTATGCCTTATAAAAATCCTCACAGGTGTTTTTACAGGCAGTATTTCGATTATAGCTGATGGACTTAATAACCTAGGCGATATGGGCTCCTCGGTGATTACGCTGATAGGCTTTAAGCTTGCAAGCAAGCCCGCCGACCGCGACCACCCGTTCGGACACGGCAGAATGGAGTATATGTCGGCATTTATTGTATCGGCGCTTATACTGCTTGTAGGCTTTGAGCTGCTGACAAGCTCTGCTAAAACGCTTATAAGCGGAGAACCATCTCCCGCGTTTTCTTACATCTCCATCATTGTGCTTACAGTATCAATACTTATAAAGCTATGGCTCTATTTCTTTAATAGAAAAATCGGGAAAATAATAGATTCCTCGGCGCTTGCCGCCACCGCACGCGACTGCCTTAACGACTGCATTTCAACGGGGGCTATACTGCTTGCGGCAGTTATAACCTTAATAGTGCCTGTTCCCTTTAACCTTGATGCGGTGATGGCAATTGGCGTGGCACTCTTTATCCTATGGTCGGGACTAAGCTCCGCTAAAGAGACAATAGATGAAATCTTAGGCGGACCGCCCGAGCCTCAGCTGATAAAGGAAATTGAGGAAGGCATTTTAAGCTTTGAAGGCTTTTTAGGTATTCACGACCTTATAGTTCACAACTATGGACCGGGCAGGCAGTTTGCATCGGTGCATGTTGAGGTGCCGCAGAATATTGATATTGCCGAATGCCACGAGCGAATCGACCTTTGCGAAAAGTTTATAAGCGAGAAAACGGGTGTTGATATTGTAATTCATATGGACCCCATTGATACAGATAACGAGGCGGTAACAAAAGCGCGTGCGCATATGCAACAGGCTATAGCCTCGATAGATGAGCGCCTCACGCTTCACGATTTTCGAATGACACCCGCCACCTCCACCCGCACGAATTTAATTTTTGATGTGGTGGTGCCGCAGTCATTTAATATCACCCACCAAGAGCTTAATAGTCTTATCGGCGCAAAGGCTCGCGAGATAGATCCAACATATACATGCGTTATAACCTTTGACTGTGATTTCACATAAAGAAACACCCTGACTGATGTCAGGGTGTTATTTTTTTGATATTCTTCCTCTTTTTATACTGTCCTCACCAAACTTTTTTCTAACGGCGGTTACAGAATCCTCTATCCGTTCTTGCTTTTCATTATTTTCATCAACACCGAAAATATCCTGCTGAACGGCAATATTATCCTTTTTAAGGCTGGTGGCTCGAAATCCCACCGAGCGCAGAGGCAGCGACCAGCTATAATTATTATCAAAGAGCTTCATAGCCTCGCGCGCTATAAGAATGGATGTGTTGAGCGGGCTCAAAAGCATTAAGGAAAATTCCTTAACCTTAAGCGAGGTATCGCGGGTGTGCACCTGAATACCGCCCGCATATAATCCTTTATTTCTTAAGCGATGAGCTATATCCTCACCAAGCTCTAAAAAAATACGCCACACCTCATCGCGGTCCAATATATCCTGGTCTAGGGTAACACTTCTGCC
>CAZIXG010000017.1:11133-12588 GCA_964543305.1 uncultured Ruminococcus sp. | reverse complement strand
TTTGGTCAGCAGGGATATGGCTACAATATAGAGCTGCTTCAGGCGGAAATCGGCCGCATACTCGGTCTTGACCGCCCGCAAAATGCCATACTAATAGGTGTGGGCAACCTAGGCCGCGCCATCGCGCATTATATAAATTTTGAATCAAAGGGCTTTCATCTTATCGGTATGTTTGATAGCAAGGAATCCCTTGTGGGACAGATGGTTAGAAACACCCCGATAAGAAGCATAAACTCGCTCGATGAGTTCTGCCGCGAAAATCTGCCTAAAGCCGCAATCCTTTGCATACCAAAAGAGGCCGCAAAGGAGATTTGCGACCAGCTTATAAGGCTCGGCGTTAAGGGTTTTCTTAACTTCAGCCATTATGATATAAGTCTTGACCACCCTGATGTATCGGTGGAAAACATTCATTTCGGTGACAGCCTTATGACACTTTCATATCAGTTACACGAAGAATAATGCATAATTAAAAAGTTTAAGCACCTGCTATATTCAACGGACAGTCGAGGACGCCTGTCCCTACATAGCAGGTGCTTTTTAATTGCTAATTGCTAATTATCGTTGCCTACCGTTTCAAGCACAGCGGTTTTTGCCTCGGGGCGGGAATCGCCGTGACGAACAAAGCTCATTGTAACGAACGCAGTAGCTGAGAAAAACACCGCATAGGGAAACAGAATATTATAGCCTAAAGAAAGCTTATCTATCAAAAGGCCCGAAAGCAGGGGTGTTACTATCTGTGCCGCCATAGAGAAGGTATAGTATAGTCCTGTATACTTACCCACATCCGAGCCGCGGCTCATTTCAACAACCATCGGGAAGGAGTTAACATTAATAGATGCCCAGCCAATGCCAACCAAGGCGAATATAGCATACATAATCGGCGTTTCCTGACGCAGGAATATTGCAATAAGATAGCACACAGTCATAAGTGCCACGCCCGCAAGCACCATTTTCTTTCTGCCAAATCGGCTTGACAGGAAGCCGAGCGGCACAAATGCCGCAATGGCCGATACAGTGGCAAGCAACAGATAGCTTGATGAGGTGCTAAGGTCCACGCCCCAGATATTAACACAATATCTTGAAAAGGCAGTTGTTACGGCATTATATGCCATATACCAAAGCAGAACAGACACTAAAATAAGCACAAGGCTTATAAACACAGGTCTTTCCATCTTGCCGTTGGTATTCTGCTCTTGTTCCTCATCATCGTGGATATTGGTTTCCTTCAAAACCTTATTTTCGTTAACGGCAAGCACCATAACAAGCACCGCCACTAGCATAAAGCCCGCGATTATTAAATAAACGGGCGTGAACGACTGATTTGAGGAATAAACCTTTTCGCCAGCCGCATTGGTTTCGCTTTTGAGCATAAACATCATAACCACTGTTGCGAAAATTCCGCCTATGTAACCTACGAGGTTGATTATCGCATTTGCCTTACTGCGAAGCGGCTTT
>CAZIXG010000017.1:0-11123 GCA_964543305.1 uncultured Ruminococcus sp. | reverse complement strand
CGGCTTTTCGGTGACATCGGGCATATAGGCTACCGCAGGTGTGCGGTACACTGCCATCACCACAAGCAACGCCATAAGAGTTACGATAAAGCCGAGGAAGTTCACCGTTTTGTGGAAATAGGAAAGTGTGATAAGCAGTATTACTGAGCCTATTGTGCCATAAAGAATATATGGAGTACGCTTGCCAAGGCGGGTGTGTGTTTTATCCGAAATTGCGCCGAAAAGCGGCAGCATAAACACCGCAAGCACATTATCCACCGCCATAACAGCATTTGCGGTGAAGGTGCTAAGTCCGAAAACATTTTCAAGCACATAGGGTATTACCTGATCGTAAAACTGCCAGAATGCCAGAATCGCCATAAAGGCAAAGCCGATAAGCACAGTGCGTTTATAATTCAGCTTCATTTTTTGTGTCCCCTTAAAATTTTCAATTTATATAAGCTCTATTATAGCGGCAAGGTTGCCACGCTTGCCACCCGTTGCACGGTGGGAATGCAGCAGCTGCGCATTACAGCTAGTGCAGATATCCGCAATATCGAGGTTATCCTCTTTGATGCCGCAGTCAAGAAGTATATTTTTGTTAGCCGTTTTTATATCGAGCATAAAGTGGTCGCTATCGCGCCCCGCTTTAAAAACGCCATCGAGCTTTATTCCGCTATTTAAAAACTGCTCGTAAACGGGGGTGTCAACCTCATAACAGCAAGCGCCTATCGCGGGCCCTATTGCCGCTATTATATCCTCGCGGCGGCAGCCGAACTCGCTCACCATTTTCTGAACGGTGACCTCACCTATTTTGCTCACAGTGCCCCGCCAGCCCGCATGGGAAGTAGCACACACGCGATTTACGGGATCGCAGAAAAGAAGCGGTGTGCAGTCGGCATACTGGGTTACAAGCGCCACGCCGCGCTGAGCCGTTATAAGGCCATCAACATCGCAAAAGCTCGGCTTTGTGTAGCCTGTGCCGCAGTCGGCGGCAGTTACCACACGAACATTATTTGTGTGTGTTTGGCAGCTTAGCACAAGATGTGAAATATCAATACCCACCTGTCCGCAGAGGCGGCGGTAGTTTTCCTCGACAGCCATAAAGCTATCGCCACCCGAAAAGCTTAAATTCATAGAGGCATACTGCCCACAGCTCACCCCGCCCGCGCGTGTTGAAAAGGCGTGCCGCACTGCGCCGCAGGCTGAAAGTCTGGGGAAGGTGATATATATAAGCTCGCCCGAGCGGTTTATATTAACAGTTTTACTCTTCATTATCGCCCTCAATTTTACTAAGAAGCATAGAGTGGTTTTTTATTAGCCTATCACTAAGTCTTTTGCCCATTTTAAGGCGAATATATTCGATAGCATCGCCTGTAAGCGGGGGACGCTTATCGGGTGAATGCGCATCGCTTGCGATAAAGGAGACACACCCCTTTTTTAGCAGCCTTTCGCATATTCGCCCCTGAGCGCTTGAAAGCAGTGACGCGGCATTTATGTGCGCGAGTGCCGCGCCTTCCGCCACAAGCTTTAACAACTTTTTAAATCCCTTTTGAAGCGAATATCTTTCGATGTGCGCGAGTATCGGGATAAGCCCTAAATCTTCGGATATGCGCCTTATGTCCTTTAAAATACCATCATCTATCGGTGTGCCATAGGGAAGCTCAAGAAGTATATAATTTGTATCGGCTATTGCAAGGCGAGAAATCTCCTGCGATTTTCCGATACCGTTAAAATAATGTATTTCGCAGCCTATATATATATTAGGAAGGTCCTTATTCGAAATCGCCGCTTCAAGCTGCTCGGCGGCGTTGCCCACGCGGCTTAAAAATTCATCCACATTATCGCGCATAGGATAAAAATGCGGAGTGGCAATAACATCGGTCACCCCTTGTGCCAACATCATTTCAAGTAGCTTAACAGCTTCTTGCATATCCTTAGCGCCATCATCTACTTGGGGTAAGATATGAGAATGTATATCGAGAAAACGCATGAGCTCACCTACCTTTTTAAAAAAATCGGGAGACACAATATCTCCCGATTAAAATTATTTGCTTAAGTATATTTAGTCCTTAGGCTGTTCGCCAAGCGTTGGCTTTTTGCCGTAGCCATAGCCATACTTGCGATAGCCATAGCTATACTTACGGTAGCCATAGTGGCGGCCACCCTTAGGATTAGCGCCATTCATAACTGCGCCCAATATATTTATTCCCGCAAATTCAGCGGAGGAAACAACATGCTTAATAGCATCTGTGGGGGTATACTGGTCGCGAACAACCAGAACAAGGCCCGCTGTGTTAGGCGCTATAACCAAAGCATCGGTTACAACATCCACAGGCGGGGTATCTATGATAACATAGCTATACTCCTTAGATACATCCTCAACAAACTTTTTGAATCTTGCGCTTCCCAAAAGCTCTGATGGGTTGGGGGGTATCTGACCTGCAGTTATAACATCAAGGCTTTCATTTACAGTGCTTATACACTCAGTATACTTATTAAAGCCTGCAAGTATGTTTGAAAGACCTATTTTATTTTCTTTTTTAAGCTTTTTATGTATTGAGGAGCGGCGCATATCTGCATCAACCAAGAGCACCTTGTCGCCTAACTGAGAAAAGGCGATAGCCATATTAACGGCGGTAGTGGATTTACCATCACCTGCGCCGGGGCTTGTGATAGCAATTACCTTTGCTTCGCTTTCGGAAAGCAGAAAGGTAAGGTTCGTTCTGATAGCCTTGTATGCTTCAACAACGGCAAAAGGAACATGCTTGTTATCTGTAGCTACCACAGTTCTTTTTGCCTGAGCTTTTTTATTAGTATCCACTGCTGTAACCACCTTTCGCCTTGCGATAACCGCTAACATCGGCATTCTCAAAATCGGGCACCGAGCCTAAAAGCGGGATATCAAAGTTTGCGGTGAAATCATCTTCACCCTTTATCGAGCGGTTAAGAGCCTCAACTATATAAACAATAACGAAGCTGATAACAGCGCCTAAAACACCTGCCACACCCGTTGCCATAACGGTGCGCGGATATATCATACTTGCCTTAATTGCGGTGGAAGCCACCATCGCCTTTGAATACGGAATAAAGTCTGTTATGTAATCACAAGAGATTTCAACAAATTTGTTCACAACACGCATAGCTTCTTTGGGGTCCGTACTAGTGAAACGAACATCCACAAACAACGACTCTTCACTTCTGCGCTCTATCGTGGTGCGTGCCATAAGGTTGGCATAGTCATAGCCCTCACCCAGCTCATCCGCAAGGCGCTTATAAATATCGGGCGTTTTTAAAATATCCGTGATAGTGTGCGAGAGATAAAGGGAAGCCGATATATCAGTAGCCGACACAGTGTTTTTGTTTTCGTTATAAGCCGTAACCGCACCGTTTGTTGCTATTACAGAAGCGGTAGCGCTATACTGAGGCACCAGGAAAAAAGTGCAATAGCTATAAGCCGCAGCCGCGCACACAACAAATGCGAGCACAATTATCCACAAGCGCTTCCACGCGAGGGTTAAAAGGTCCATAATGTCAATTTTTTTCTCTTCCATTTTTCTCCTCTTTTCAAAGGTAATATACATACATATTATAGTTTAACATTATTACACAAAATTTGCAAGCATATTATTTAATTGTTCTCACGGCGATACATATCTTTTTTCGCTGCCGCCTGCATATAGGGAATAAAGGTCTATCTGGTCGTATGCTGTGGGCCATAGGCTCACGCCCGAAAGGGTAACGCAAACATATTCTTGACCGTTCTCTCCCTTGCCAAAGGAGGCTATGCAATAACCCGATTCGCTCACAAAGCCTGTTTTGCCGCCTAAAATATCCGCGCCCTCAGGCTCTGTGCCGTACATATAGCTAAATAGAGTGCTTGTAAGCTCTATTCCCTCTGGGTTCTGAGGGGTAGCGGCTGTGGTGTGCTTATAAGAGGACATAATCTCGCGGCAAAGCTCGTTTTGCATAGCCGCTCTTACAATTACCGCCATATCCTCGGCGGTTGTATAATGGTCGGGGTTAAAAAGTCCCGTTGAATTTGTGAAATGGGTATCGCGAAGACCTAATTCGTTTGCTTTCTTATTCATAAGCTCCACGAAATTTTCCTCACTGCCCGAAATTTTAATTGCAAGCCCCATACAGGCATCCGCGCCTGAGGGCAGTATTGCACCGTAAAGCAGGTCGGTCATATTAACAGCCTCGCCGTTTAAAAAGCCTGCCATTGTTGCTTCCTCTATATAAAGAGGGTCGGTAATTTCGTAGCTCATTGTGAAGGTATCGTTGATATCTACGATATTTTCCGCCGCAACAAGCACCGTCATAATCTTTGTGGTAGAGGCGGGATAGCAGCGCGCCTTAGCGTTTCGCGCGGCAACAACCGTGTTATCATCGCAATTTACAAATATAATGCTTTCGCTCTCGATATCAGCGGGAATATCCTTTGTTTCCTCGGTGAAGTCTGCGAAAAGAGATTTATTCTGCGGTTGCTCGGTAACATCTGAAACAATATTATCAGTAGACTTTTCCGCCAAGCTCTCATCATTATCGCTTTTACAGAAATTAAGAGATAACGCTATTATGCTAATTACAAGCGCAAGCGCTATAACCGCTATTAAAAGCTGAGGGCGAAGTCTTCTGCACTTTCCAATTTTGCTTTCGCGCGAGGCTGAGTGTGCATTATGGGACTTGTTTGAAATAGGCTTGTTATCCGGCTTTATATTATCTCCTTTATTAAGCTGTCTTTCGAGTGCGGAAAAATAGTCGCTGTAATCCTTGCTGCCAAAATTTTCTGACACATTATCCCCCCTTTTTTTATTAAGTGAAAAATGAAAAGTTAATGTGTGCATTCGGCACGGAATATTAATCGGGCGACCGATGGTCGCCCGAAGTTTAATCGCTAATTGCCAATTATCAGCAACGGACAGTCGAGGGGCTCGGCTGCCGCCTATCCCTACGCAATGTTTTTATTTTTTTCATCGTAGGGGCGATTCACGAATCACCCGTTATTTATATTTTCGTTTCGCGTTCGCGAAACACCGAAATTTTTCATTTTTCATTTTTTCGGGCGGTCGGGGACGCCCGCCCCTACAATATATTTTTATTTTTTCATCGTAGGGGCAGGCGATTTTCGACTGCCTGTTTTATATTTCGTGCCGTAAGGCACACCGAAATTATTCATTATTCATTTTTAATTTTTAATTTTAAAAGCCTCTTCCTGCTCCTCCGCCGCCGAAGCCGCCGCCTCCGCCATGGAAACCGCCGCCTGAGCGGAAGCTACCGCCACTGTGGAAGCTACCTCCGCCACCGTGGAAGCCGCCGGAGCCGCCTAAAAAGAATATGCCGCCGCGTCTGCCGAATATAGCAAAATAAAGCGCTATAATAACTATGAGTATCAGCCACGAAATTCCCACTCTAAGGGCCTCGCCACCGCTTTGAGCCTCATATTCAGGGATTTGGGAAATGGGAGTGTAGCCCTCCTCAGGGGTGAGTCCATACTCAATATACACCTCGTTTACAATTGCACCGTAAACCGAGGCAAGTCCTGCAGAGAAATCATCCGCCGAGAAGTAGGACATACCGTAGGTATCGAGTATCCTGCCTGTTTTGCTATCGGGCAGTGCGCCCTCAAGGCCATAGCCCACAGCGATATATACCTCGCGGTCCTCCACCGAAAGCAGTATCACAATGCCGTTATCTGCTTCCTGTGTGCCAACGCCCCATTCGCGACCTAAATTTAAGGCATATTCCTCAATCGGCTCACCGTTAAGGTTTTCCACAGTAACCACCACTACCTGAGCGGTGGTAGCACCGCTTAGCGCCACGCCCTTAGAGTATACGGCTTCCTCATCGTCAGGATCAATAACTTCTGCAAAATCGTTCACAAAGAAACGCTCGGTGGCGGTGGGATACCCTTCATCACCCTCGCAACCTGCAAGAACACACAGTATTAAAACACTAAGCAATAGGCTTAGTATCCGCTTTGCCGCAGTTTTCATCCTCAAGCTTTTCATAATTAGTCAAAGTCCACCACAGGAACATTGGTGCTATCGGCATCTGCCTCAAAATAATCAGCAGCATCAAAATCGAATATTCCCGCCACGATATTTGCGGGGAACTTACGGATAGCAGTGTTATATTCCTTAGCCGCCTCGTTATAGTCCTTACGGGCGGTAGCTATACGGTTTTCGGTGCCCGCAAGCTCATCCTGCAGCGCTATATACTGAGTGTTAGCCTTAAGCTCGGGATATGCTTCGGTTACGGCGTTCACCCAGATGGAAATTGCACCGTCAAGTTGTTCGGAAGCGGCTGCCTGCTCCTCAATATCATCAGCAGCCATCAATGCGCTTCGAGCCTCGGTTACGGCAGTAAAGGTTGACTGCTCATAATCGCTATAGCCCTTAACCGTTTCAACGAAGTTGGGTATCAGGTCAGCTCTGCGCTGAAGCTGGGTTGAAATATCCGAAGCCGCGGTGGAAACCTGCTCTCTCATTTCAACAAAGCCGTTATAGGAGCTTACAAGCGCACCTATAATAATTACAATCACTGCAACTACTGCAACTGCTATAATTATACCCTTCTTTTTCATTTTTTTATCTCCTTTACAAATTCTTCTATTCTGTGAAGTGCTTCTATTATGTGCTCTGTGCTATAGCAATATGAGGCTCTCACAAAGCCCTCGCCGCCCTTACCGAATGCGGTGCCGGGCACCACTGCCACATGCTTGCTTTCGAGCAGCCTTTCACAAAATTCATCGCTTGTCATACCTGTGGATTTAATTGATGGGAACGCATAAAAAGCGCCCTTTGGCTCGCGACAGTCAAGTCCTGCCTTGTTAAAGCCATTAACAATAAGTCTGCGGCGGCGGTTATATTCTGCCACCATATCGGCTACCGCATCATCACAGCTGCGAAGTGCCTCAACCGCGGCATACTGTGAAACTGTGGGCGCGCACATAATTGCAAACTGGTGGATTTTTACCATCTGCTTTATTATCTCGCGCGGACCGCCCGCATAGCCAAGTCGCCAGCCTGTCATAGAAAATGCCTTGGAAAAGCCGTTTACTGTAATGGTGCGCTCGCGCATACCCTCGATAGATGCCATTGATGTGTGACGGCTACCAAAGGTAAGCTCGGAATAAATCTCATCCGAAATTACAACAATATCAGTATCCCTCAAAATTTCGGCAATAGCCTCAAGGTCAGCTTTTTCCATTATAGCACCCGTTGGGTTGCAGGGGAATGGAAGTATGAGTGCCTTTGTTTTATCGCTTATAGCCGCACGAAGCTTTTCGGGGGTGAGCTTAAAATCATCCTTTGCTTCAAGCTCAATTATAACGGGAACGCCGCCCGCAAGAGCTGTTATCGGCTCATAGCAAACATAGCTTGGCTGTGGAATTATAACCTCATCACCCACATTCACAACTGCGCGGATGGCGGCATCTATAGCCTCACTGCCGCCGATGGAAACAAAAATTTCATCCTTCGGGTTATAAGAAAGAGTGTATTTACGCTCTAAATATTTTGAAATTTCTTCCCTTAAAGCTTCAAGGCCTGAATTGGAGGTGTATTTAGTCTTTCCTCTTTCAAGCGAGGCTATACCTGCTTTTCTTACCACCCAAGGGGTTTGGAAATCAGGCTCACCAACGCCT
Source organism: uncultured Ruminococcus sp. (assembly GCA_964543305.1). GTDB lineage: Bacteria > Bacillota > Clostridia > Oscillospirales > Acutalibacteraceae > UBA737. Next base: position 3,493 of record CAZIXG010000017.1, on the reverse strand, counting down.
AAGGATATAACCTCATCCATAGTAGCTGCAATATCGAAAAACTTTCTTATTCCCGAGGGCTTTATCTGCGTTACCTTTTCGCTTAAAACCTTGGAATAATCTATCATAAAAGTATCTGCCCCCTATCATCGGGCTCGCCATCAAAAAGGCAAACATCCATTTCCTTATAGCGGCGCATAACAAAATGCGTTGCGGTTGAGGTAACGGAATCTATGGTTGCAAGCTCGCGCGCAACAAAGCGGGCAACATCCTGCAGTGTTTTGCCCTTCACAACAACATTAAGGTCATATCCGCCCGACATAAGCCACACAGATTCAACCTCAGGGTAGGATGCCACCTTTTCGGCAACCTCCTCAAAGCCAAGGTCTGCTTTGGGAACAACATTCAGTTCCACTATAGCCGAAACATATGAGCTATCAAGGCTATCCCAGTCGATAACGGCTTTATATCCGCAGATAATTCCCTGCTTTTCGAGCTCCTTCATTTCCTTTTCTACCGCTTCCTCGCTAGTGTCGAGCATTACCGCCAGCTCGGCTACTGTGTATCGCGCATTGCGGTTTAAAAGCTTTAAAAGTTCGTTTCTCATAGGTCAAAACCTCCTGATAATGGTATAGTTGTTTTAAAAAACGCCCTAAGTGACCATCACTTAGGGCGAACAATTGTCCGTGTTACCACCTAAATTCGAAAGGCAATTACCCCTCGCTCTCATAAGCCCTATAACGCAGGCTCAACCCGACCTCTCTTTCGAGTGCAGTTCCAAGATAGCTTCGCTTTAAATCCACCTAAAGGCTTGCACCAACCGCCTTTTCTCTAAAAGGTTAGAATAAAAAGCTACTTATTCCTTTCATCACTTTGATTATATAATACAAAAAAATTGTTCATTTGTCAATTGTAATTCATTATCTCACAAAATGTTTACAATTAAATTATAATATGTTAAAATAGTTTGATCAGTAATAAATGGGGGGTTTGCCGTGAGCGAGAAAACAATAGCAGCTATATCCACACCTTTGGGCGAGGGCGCTTTGGGTGTTATCAGAATTTCGGGCGAGGATGCCATACATGTCGCCGATAAATGCTTTCGCACTTTTTCGGGCGAAAAGCTTATATCCTTTGATGGCTATCGCGCCGCATACGGCGAGATTTTGGATGCGAAGGGCGCCGTTTTAGACGATGCGGTGGCATTGGTTTTTAGAGCCCCAAAAAGCTATACCGGTGAGAATGTGGTGGAGCTTTCTGCGCATGGCGGCACGCTTGTGCTTCGCAGAATTTTGCGCCGAGTGCTCGAGTGCGGCGCCGTTGCGGCCGCGGGCGGCGAATTTACAAAGCGCGCCTTTTTAAACGGTAAATTAGACCTTGCAAGGGCAGAGAGCGTTATGGGGCTGATAAGCGCCCGAAATGATGCATCGCTTAAAATATCACGCGCCGCGCGTGACGGAAGAATAAGCCGAGATACCGCCGCAATAACGGATAAGCTGCTTGAAACTGCCGCTTCTCTTGCGGCATTTGCAGATTATCCCGATGAGGATATACCAAGCCTTAGCTTTGATAATTTTTCTGCTCTGCTTGATAGCTGTGAGAGCTCTCTTTCAAAGCTCATTTCCACCTATGATGCGGGCAGACTTCTTCGCGAGGGAATAAGCTGCTGCATTGTGGGCAAGCCGAATGTGGGTAAATCCACGCTTATGAACCTGCTTTGCGGCACCAAGCGCTCGATAGTAACCGATATTGCGGGCACCACCCGCGATATTATAGAAAGTGCCGTTACTGTGGGGGATATAACCCTCACCCTTTCAGACACCGCAGGCATTCACGACACTGCCGACACCGTTGAGGGCTTGGGCGTTGAGCGCGCGCGGGAAAAAATTGAAACCAGCGAGCTTATCCTTGCCGTTTTTGATGCCTCATCGCCCTTTGATGAGAACGACACAAGGCTGCTTAAAAGCCTTGAGGGTAAAAAAGCGATAGCCATAATTAACAAAACTGACCTGCCCGAAATGCTTGACCGCTCGGTATTCGGCGAGCTTCAAGCAGTTGAAATTTCTGCAAAGCAGGGCGCAGGCTATGATGAGCTTTGCAAAGCAATTGCCGAGCTTTGCAAAACCGATATGCTATCCCCCGACGATACGGTGCTTATAAGCGAGCGGCAGTTTGACTGCGCGCGCCGAGCGTATGATGCTGTGTGCGAAGCTAAAGCCGCGCTGCTTTCAGGTGTTACCTTAGATGCCGTTGGCGTTTGTGTTGATGATGCAATAGCCGCGCTTTTAGAGCTTACAGGTAAGCGGGTTACAAATGAGGTTACAAACGAAGTTTTCAAAAGATTTTGTGTGGGAAAATAACTTTCAATGTTCAATTTTCAATTAATGTGCGCCTTAGGCGCATTGGTTTCGCTTTGCGAAACACCGAAATTGCTAATTGCTAATTTAAAAAGAGGTTTTTATCTTTATGATTTCGCAGTATAAAGCAGAAAATTACGATGTTGCCGTTATAGGCGGGGGACATGCGGGCATTGAGGCAGCGCTCGCTGCAGCAAGGCTTGGGGCTCGCACCGTTATGTTCACCATCAGTCTTGACTGGGTGGGCAATATGCCCTGCAACCCATCCATAGGCGGCACCGCAAAGGGCCATCTTGTTCGCGAGCTCGATGCTCTGGGCGGCGAGATGGGGCGCGCGGCAGATGCCACAACGCTTCAAAGCAGAATGCTCAACCGCGGCAAGGGCCCCGCGGTTTATTCCCTGCGCGCGCAGATCGACCGCAGGGCTTATAGCGGATATATGAAGCACGCGGTTGAAAAGCAACAAAACCTTGATGTTAAGCAGGCAGAGATTGTGGATCTTGAAAAGCGCGAGGATGGGCTTTGGCACTGTGTTACCCGCCTTGGCGCCGATTATGGCTGTAGCACGGTTATCCTTGCCACAGGCACATTTTTAGGCGGCAGGGTTTATATCGGTGAAGTGAATTATGAAAGCGGGCCCGATGGCAACTTCCCAGCCACCGCTTTAAGTGAAGCGCTTAAAAAATTAAAGCTTCCTCTGCGCCGTTTCAAAACGGGAACACCCGCTCGCGTTGCGCGTGATAGCATTGATTTTTCCGCTCTTGAGATTCAAGAGGGTGATAAGCAGACCGTTCCCTTTAGCTACTCAACCAAAGCTGCTCCCGAAAACAAGGTTGTGTGCCACATCTCATATACAAATGATGATACCAAGGCAGTAATTCTTGAAAATCTGCACCGCTCACCGCTTTATGCGGGGGAAATCGAGGGTGTGGGACCGCGTTACTGCCCGAGCATAGAGGATAAAATCGTTCGCTTTGCCGATAAAAAGCGGCATCAATTATTTATCGAGCCCTGCGGAGAGGATACTGAGGAAATGTATCTTCAGGGTATGTCCTCCTCCCTCCCAGAAGAGGTGCAGGTTAAGTTCTACCGCACCATAAAGGGACTCGAAAATATTAAGGTTATGCGCAACGCATACGCCATTGAATAGGACTGCC
>CAZIXG010000016.1:0-12651 GCA_964543305.1 uncultured Ruminococcus sp. | reverse complement strand
GCATATCATTTTGGAGAAATTAAAAAATGCAGACTGAAAAGCTATATGAAGTGGATTCCCACCTAAGCGAATTTAAAGCTAATGTAATTGAATGCACACCTTGTAAGGATGGCTTTAAAACAGTGCTTAATAAAACCGCCTTTTTCCCCGAGGGTGGGGGACAGGCTGCCGATACAGGCTTTATAGGTGATATAAGGATATCTGATGTGCAGATAGAAAACGGTGTTATCTATCATTTTTCGAAAATGGCAGTGGAAGTGGGAAGCGAGGTAAACGCGAGGATAGACTATGCCCGCCGCTTTGCCTTTATGCAAAATCACACAGGTGAGCATATTGTATCGGGAATAGCACACAGCCTTTATGGCCTTCAGAATGTGGGCTTTCACTTAGGTCAGGATGTTGTAACAATCGATTTAAACGGTGAGCTTAGCCGCGAGCAGCTCGATAAAATTGAGGATATAGCCAACCGTAAGGTGTGGGAAAACCTAAAAGTTAGCGCATTTTATCCCGATGCTGCACAGCTTTCTGAAATCGATTATCGCAGTAAACGGGAAATCGATGGTGCGGTGCGCCTTGTGGAAATCGAGGGCACCGATATATGCGCTTGCTGTGCGCCCCATGTGAGCTATACGGGTGAGATAGGTATTATTAAACTGCTTGATTTCGAGCGTATGCGTGGAGGCACGCGAATTTATCTTAAATGCGGTGAATTTGCCCTTAATGACTATCGCGTGAAATATGAAAATATCCGTGATATTTCAAATAGACTTTCCGCAAAGCAGGAGGAGTCAGCTCTTGCGGTGGAGCAGTTAGAAAGCAAGCTTAATGAGCAAAAAATGCAAAATGGGGCGATGAAGAAACGCCTTTGCGATGTTATTGTAAAAAGCTCGAAAAAAAGCGATAATTGTCTGTTTTTAGAGGGCTTTGATATAAAGGAGCTACAGCTTGTTGCCGATGGATTACATAAGACCTATGGCGGTATAAAAGCGGTATTTTCAGGGTGTGATGGTAATTATTCCTTCGCGATTTGCGGCGAAGATGCATCCCTTCAAAAATTCTTTGCCCGCTTTAAATCCGAGCTTAATGTTCGCGGTGGGGGAAGAGGCGGTATGTATGGAGGCACTGTGCTTGCTGCTGCAGATGAAATTAAGTTATACTTTTAATTTTAAGCAAGTTATGTTAAAATATATATTTGAGGTGTTTTATGGACTGGACCGAAGTAACGGCTACCGTGCCGACAGATAAAACCGATGAGGCGGCGGCGATAGCTAATATGACCGTGCCATATGGAATTTATATTGAGGATTATTCCGAGCTTGAAAAGGATGCTCAGGAGATAGCGCATATCGACCTTATTGATGATGAGCTTGTGGCAAAGGACAGAAGTAAATCAATAATCCATATGTATATCGCAGAAAGTGATAATGCAGTTGAAGCAGTATCCTATCTGAAAGAGCGTTTTCAGGCAGCAGGTATCGACTGTGAGATTAACAGCGTTATAGTTGATGATACCGATTGGAATGAAAACTGGAAAAAATATTTCAAGGCTTTTACAATAGGTGAAAGGCTGGCTGTTTGTCCAAGCTGGGAAACCTTTGAAAATAGTGAAGGCCGCACAGTGATAAGCCTTGACCCGGGTGCCGCATTCGGCACAGGCACACACGCCACCACTTCACTTTGCCTTCAGATACTTGAGCAGCGCGTAACTGCAGAAAAGGATGTGCTCGATATAGGTACAGGCAGTGGTATACTTGCAATCGGTGCCGAGCTTTTAGGCGCAAAATCTGCTATAGGTGTTGACATAGATGCGCAGTCTGTAAAGGTGGCAAAGGAAAATGCGCGCATCAACGGGGTGGAACACAAAACCTCGTTTATTGTGGGTGACCTTGCAGATAAGGTGAGCGGTAAATATGATATAATCTGTGCTAATATCGTGGCGGATGTTGTAATGCGCCTTTTCGATAATGTGGCAGATTTTATGAAGGAAAGCTCAATACTCATCGTTTCGGGTATTATTGATATCCGCGCTGATGAGGTGGAAAAAAGTGCTATAGAGCACGGCTTTAAGATAGAAGAAAGCCTTGTTCTGGATGAATGGCACGCTTATGTTTTAACAAAATAGCATTTGGAGGAAATTTAATGCTTGAATTTGAGCAATTAAAGCTTCGCCTTACGGCAAATGAGCAGGAAATACACGATTTGCGCGATGCGATAGGCTATGATAAATTAATCCGCGATATTGAGGAATTGGAGCTTAAACAAGCAGCCACGGGTTTTTGGGATGACCTTGAAAATTCTCAGGCAGTTGTTCAGTTAACCGGTAAATTGAGAAATAAGGTAGAAGCGTATGATAATATTTCTTCTGCTTATGATGACTTGCTTGTGCTTATCGATATGGCGGATGAAGAGGGCGATGCATCTATGGTGGATGAAATCACCGCTTCAGTGGATGAGCTTGAGGGTAATTTGTCCTCTTTGCGCCTTACTACATTGCTTACAGGCGAATATGATGCTAATAACACGATTCTAACGTTTCACGCGGGCTCAGGCGGTACCGAGGCTATGGACTGGGCGGCTATGCTTGTTCGAATGTACACCCGTTGGGCAGAACGCCACGGCTTTAGTGTGAAAATACTCGATTTTCTTGACGGTGATGAGGCAGGTCTTAAAAGCGCCACAATGCTTATTGAGGGCGAAAATGCCTATGGCTATTTAAAGAGCGAATCAGGAGTTCACCGCTTGGTAAGGGTATCACCGTTTGATGCTTCGGGCAGAAGGCACACATCATTTGCCTCTATTGAAGTAATGCCCGAAATCACCGATGATATGGAAATTGAGGTTCGCGAAGAGGATATAAAAATGGATGTTTTCCGCTCATCGGGTGCTGGCGGTCAGCATATTAATAAAACCTCGTCTGCGGTGCGGTTAACCCACATTCCCACAGGCATAGTAGTTGCCTGCCAGAACGAAAGAAGCCAGTTCCAGAACCGCGAGCAGGCGATGAGAATGCTTAAATCAAAGCTGCTTGAAATCAAGGAGCGCGAGCACCTTGAAAAGATAGAGGATATCAAGGGTGTTCAAAAGGAAATAACCTGGGGCTCGCAAATTCGCTCCTATGTGTTTATGCCTTATACGATGGCAAAGGACCACCGTACAGGCTTCGAATCAGGCAATATAAATGCCGTTATGGATGGCGACTTGGACGGCTTTATCAACGAGTATTTAAAGGCGGCCTCAAAGGGCGAGCTAAAAAACAATTAGAAGGTGTAATTATGAAAAGATTACTTGCAGTTTTAATCACTATTTCTCTCACTTTAACCTTTCTTGCAGGCTGTGACGGCAAGGATCGCAAGCTTTATTCAAAAACCAAGCTTTCAAAGTATGTTGAGATCTCTGATTATATGGGTATCGAAATAGATACCTCCTCAGATGAGTTTACTAACCTTTGTGATCAAATTAAAGATGATGATGTTTATAACGGCGCACTTTATAAACCCGTTTATGAGGGCGAGGTTGAGGAAGGCGATATGGTAAATATCGACTATGTGGGCAAAAAGGATGGTGTTGCATTTGATGGCGGCACCGCTACTGATGCTCAGCTGGTTATTGGCTCAGATTCTTTTATAGATGGCTTTGAGGATGGCCTTATTGGTGTTTCGGTGGGTGAAACGGTGGATTTAAACCTTACATTTCCCGACGAGTATTCAAGCGAAGAGCTTGCAGGTCAGGCCGTTGTCTTCACCGTAAAGCTTAACTATATCTATGCATATAAGGTGCCTGAGGAATACTATTCCGACCTCGGCTTTGATACACTGAATGACTATGTTAAGAATGTTAAAGAGCGTGCTGCAAAGGATTATATATTAGATTTTGTTGTTGATTCTGCCAAGATAAGTGATTATCCCGAAGACCAGCAGGATATCCTGTGCGATGCTATTTTCGATTATTATGATATCGAATATGATAAGCGGTACGAGCCGTACGGCTATGATTTCGAAACCCTGCTTGCTACAAGCGGATACACAGAGGAAACCTATAAGGCTGAGATTAAAAGCGAAATCGTTCCCGATATGATGCAGACTCAAATGGTTATATATTATATTTTTGATGAGGAAAAGCTCACCCTTACCGAGGAGGATATAGAGGCTCAGGAGGTTGAGCCTGAAGAAATCGCCGAAAGCTATGCCGTTCAGGATATAGTTCTCGATTATCTATATGATAACGCAGTGATTAAATGATTAAGCTTTACAAAATAAATATAAATGAGATACCGAGAGCAGATTATACCGCCGCGTATAATCTGCTCACAAGCGATTTAAAGCAAAAAATCGACAGTAAGCTAAATATTGATGATAAAAAGCGCTCGCTTGCAGGGTATATTCTGCTTTTTCGCGGCGCTCGTGAGCTTTATGGCAAAACCGATTTTGAGATAAGCTTTAATGAAAACGGCAAGCCGCTTTGTGATTTTTGTTGCTTTAATATCTCTCACAGCGGCGAGTGGGCAGTCTGTGCGTTTAGTGATACCTCTGTGGGTGTTGATATTCAGCAGATAAGGGATGTGAAAAGGCGAGAGAGCTATCGTTTCTTCACCACCCGCGAAGCAGAATATGTTAATTTGGACACCGCGCTTTTGCCTCAGCGCTTCACCGAAATTTTCACCAAAAAGGAAGCCGCAGTGAAGATGCTCGGCGGCAGTCTTGCGGCTTTTGGAGAGGGAATAGACACCCTTTCAGCTAAATATAATTTTGAAACTCAAATTCACAAAAAATTTATAATTACTGTGTGTAGTGCATAAGACAGCGGCTTTTTCGCTGTCTTTTTTATATAATAATAAATATATTACTTGCAATATTCGCGGTTTTTGTGTAAAATAAACTTAAATATGTTTAAAATTAAAACGCAAGGATGTGCTAAAGTATGTCAAACCGTTTATTTCAGGGTGTTATTCACCAGATGAAGGATGCTATCGATAAGACCTTTGGTGTGGTTGATTCGAACTTTACCGTTATCGCCTGCAGCGAGCTCGGCAAGATAGGTGAGCAGATGGAAATCACTGCTCCTGCTACGGGCGAGGCATTCACCGCTGATGGCTACACTTTTAAGCCTATAATATCATCTCAGGGCACCGATTACACTGTTTTTGTTGATGGCGATGATATAATTTCGGACAAGTATGCCGCAGTGCTTGCAGTGGCATTTGCCAATATCAAAAATTATTATGATGAGAAGTATGATCGCGGTAACTTTATTAAGGATATAATTCTTGAGAATATTCTTCCGGGTGATATTTATCTTAAGGCACGCGAACTATATTTTGATACCGATGTTATGCGCACGGTTATCCTTATTAGAAATCTTGAACCGGGCGATGTTTCGGTGTTTGAGATTTTGCAGAATCTCTTCCCTGATAAAACAAAGGATTTCGTTATCAATATCAACGAAACCGATATTGCGCTTGTTAAGGAAACCCGCTCTGATATCGACCATAAGGCTATCGAAAGCTTGGCTTCTTCTATCGCAGATACCCTTTCGGGCGAATTTTATGTTCATACCGTTATCGGTATCGGTACAACAGTAAACAACCTTAAAAATCTTTCCAAGTCCTTTAAGGAGGCTCAGACCTCTTTGGAAGTAGGTAAGGTATTTGATACCGAAAAGACCATCATTTCCTATGATAATCTCGGTATTGCAAGACTTATCTATCAGCTTCCAACAACGCTTTGCGAAACCTTCCTTCGTGAGGTTTTCAAGCGCGGCTCAATAGAAAATCTTGATCAGGAAACTTTGTTTACCATTCAGCGCTTTTTTGAGAACAACCTCAATGTTTCCGAGACCTCAAGAAAGCTGTTTGTTCACAGAAATACACTTGTATATCGACTTGAAAAAATCAAGAAGATAACAGGTCTTGACCTTCGTGAATTTGACCATGCAATAATCTTTAAGATAGCCTTGATGGTTAATAAATATCTTAAAAGCAACCCCGTAAAATACTAATTGAAAGAGTGAAACTTTGATGGCTGAAGAGCTATTTGCGCAATTCGCGGAGGCTAATGCTTCCAACGAGCCTGTAATAGAATTCAGGGGCGTATCAAAAACATATCCCTCGGGCACCCATGCTCTTGAGGATGTTAATATAACTATAAACAAAGGCGAGTTCGTGTTTGTGGTGGGCTCATCGGGCGCAGGTAAGAGCACATTTATGAAGCTCATTATGCGCGAGGAAAAGGCTAACACCGGTATCGTTACGGTTAACGGTTTTAATCTTAGCAAAATGCCACGAAAGCAGGTGCCGATGCTTCGCCGCACAATGGGTATTGTTTTTCAGGACTTCCGCTTAATTCCCACAATGAATGTTTTCGATAATGTGGCGTTTGCTATGCATGTTGTGGGCGCTTCGGGCAGAATAGTTCGCCGCGAGGTATCAAAGGCGTTAAGCAAGGTGGGCCTTGGGGACAAGGCGCGTTCTATGCCTATGCAGCTTTCGGGCGGTGAGCAGCAGCGTGTGGGCCTTGCGCGTGCACTTGTGAACGCTCCTGATTTAATTATTGCGGACGAGCCTACAGGTAATGTGGACCCCAATATGTCCTATGAAATAGTTACACTTCTTACCGAGATAAATAAGCGCGGCACCACCATTTTGATGGTTACTCACGACCATAATCTTGTTCGTGATTTTAAGCACCGCGTTATTATGCTTGATTCGGGCAGAATAGTGGCTGATAATGTTGCAGGAGGTGTTGACTGATGAATTTTGGCAGTGTGAAATACCTCATAAAAGAAGGCTTTAAGGGCGCTTGGGCAAACCGTCTTATGTCACTGGCATCGGTTGGCGTGCTTGTAGCGTGTATGGTTGTAATCGGCCTTGCAATACTTATTTCCGAAAATGTAACGATGGCTATCGGCAATCTTGAAAAGCAGAATGTTGTTATGGTTTATATGAAGGACTATAATTGGGCGCTTTACAGCGATAACGCCGCTGATGATACGCAAGAAGCTGAAGAGTCTACCGAAAGCACCGAAAGCGAAGAAGGTGCCGAGGGTGCTGACCAAAACGGCATTACTGATGACGACTATGTTATCCATAACGAGGAAGAGGCTTTAGCTCTTTGCGAGGAAATTAAAAAGATAGCTAATGTTGCGGATGCAGTGTATGTTTCAAGCGAAGAGGGCCTTGAAAGCGTTAAAGCGGATATGCTTGACGGTCAGGAGCAGTATTTCAGCTTCCTTGACGATGAATATGGCAACCCCTTATCCGCCGCCGCAAAGGTTACAATGCTTGATATGTCGCTTTTCGACCAGACATTAGCTGAGATAGAAAAGCTTGAAGGCGTTGATACAATTCAGTCGCAGAGCGACCTTGCTGATACTATAACCGCTATTGAGCAGGGTATATATGTGGCAGGATTTTGGATTATCGCAATTCTTATGATAATCTCGCTTGTTATTGTTTCAAACACCATACGAGTTACAATGTATAACAGAAAGCTCGAAATAAGCATTATGAAGGCGGTAGGCGCTACTGATACTTTCATAAGAATTCCCTTTGTTGTTGAGGGTATGTTCATTGGTATCTTGTCAGCGCTTATATCCGAAGGTCTGCTTTATTTCTGTTATCGAGTTGCAACGGAAACAATTTCCACTTCACTTGGAACCTCAGATATAGTAAAATACGGTGATGTAGCAGGATTTATCCTCCTTGTGTTCTTAGGCATTGGCGTATTTGCAGGCGCACTTGGCAGCGTTATTATGATAGGTAAATATCTAAAGCGCGAAGGCAGCGAATTTACCGCATTATAATAAAAATTGGCTTTTGCATCTTATGACGCAGAAAGGAACGAACCATACTATGAAAGTCGGTTTAAAGCGTGTAATAACGGCTATATTGTGTATAGCCATAGGGGTTACATCGTCACTTTATACTGTGGCGCTTACCGAAACCGAGAAAAACAAATTAAACAGTGATATTGCGGCTTTAAAGCAGCAGGCAAGTGAAATTCAGCAGGAAATAGACCGTCTCAAGTCTGAAAAAAAAGGTCAGGAGGCAGTTCTTACTGCAATAAGAAAGAAGATTTCCAACACGCAGGCTCAGATTGACCGTTGCAATCAGGAAATATTCAGCATAAATTCCCAAATCTCTGCAAACAAGGCTGAAATCCAAGCCAAGGAGCAGGAGATAGAGGATGATAAGCTTGCCTTTAAAAAGCGCATTCGCGCAATTTATATGAGCAATTCCGATAGCGCTGTAAAGATACTTTTAGGCGCCGATGATTTCTCATCTTTCTTACAGATGGCGCAGCTCACAGCTTCGGTTTCCTCGCACGATAAGCGCCTAATGGAGGACCTTACCGCCGCGATAGCCGAGCTTAACGAGAAAAATGAAGAAAATGAGAAGCTCTTAGAGCAGCAGGTATCTATAAAATCAACCATTGCTGAAAAGCAAAGTGAGCTTGAAACTCAGGAAAACGAAGCTGCCGCAATTTATAATGATATCGCGGCAGAACAGGAGGAAAATCAGGCTGATGTTGATGCTATTAATGCTGAGGTTAAGAAGCTGCAAAAGCAGTTAGAGGATGATATTGCCTCCGCGAATTACAGTACCTTTATAAATCCAAACACAGGACTGCAGTGGCCTATAAGCGGATTTTTTAATATCAGCGCGGGCTTTAAAAGTAACGACGCCGTACATAATGGCCATCATAACGGTATAGATATTGCAGGCGGCGGCATTGCAGGTCAGCCTATCCGCGCCATCGCGGACGGATATGTTACTCTCGTGAGCAACGGCTGCTCGCATAACTATAAAAAGAGCCGCAACTGCTGTGGCAACGGCTACGGTAACTACTGCACTATTAACCATGGTTCGCTTACCATTAACGGCTCAACATCTAATTATGTTGCATACTATGCCCATGCTCAAAGAATTATTGTTTCAAACGGACAGTATGTAAAGCAGGGTGATATTGTGGGTTATGTTGGCACCACAGGCTGGTCCACAGGCTATCATTTGCATTTAGGTATACTTAGAAACGGTGGTTGGATAAACCCATATCCGCTGTTCTTCTGATATGAAAAAAACAAACGGTAAACGAATATTACTTGCCATTCTTATTTTGTTTTGGATGGCGGTAATATTCTTCTTTTCAGCTCAGAATAGCAGTGAATCCTCAAGTGTGAGCAGCGGCATTGTGAAAACGGTGATATCGGTTGTATACCCCGATTTTGCCGAGCTTGATATTTTGGCGCAGACAGCACTGCTTAAAAGAATTTCGCTTTTTGTCAGAAAAGCGGCGCACTTTTCAGAATTTTTTATTTTGGGCTTTTTGAGCGCTTTATATTTAAAAACATTTGAAAAACCTAAGCCTTTTTTAAAGGCGGTTTTGGCGTTTGTTTTTTGTGCGCTTTATGCTATGAGTGACGAGCTTCATCAGTATTTCGTGCCTGGCAGAGCCTGCAGAGCATTTGATGTTTTAATCGATAGCGGCGGCGCCTTGCTGGCGATAATTATTATTTTGATTTTTTCAAGAACGGGAGGAAGCAAAAAAATGCGCAAAAAGGAACTGCTCCAGCAAAATCAGTCTCTGTTTGAAATGCTTCAAAAAAATCAGCTTGAGATGAATGAGTTAAAATCCCGTCTTGAAGAATCCGATAAACAAATTGAAGGCTTGAGAGTGGCTTTGGATGAGGCGAAACGGGAAACTGAAACAGAAGAGCCTATAGAGGAAATGGCGGGAAATCAGGTTAAGGATACCGATTTGAAGCCTGAAGTTGAATATGGCGCTAAGATAATCGGCGAAATAGTGGTTTGCGCGGCAACACATAGCAATAAGCTCGCTGTTGGAGGGGATGAAGCCCACCGTGAGCTCGTTAACCTCATTTTAGGCAAAACCGAGGTTGCAAAATCTGAAATACTTAGCATCGTTTCATCCGAGGACGGGCTGGAAGTAAAATGTGCCCGCATTGATACGGTTTTAGCCGAAGCAAAGGAATATTTCGAAAGCGTGATGGCTCAGATATAAAGCAGTAAGCACCGATAAAAAATCGGTGCTTTTTCTTTGCTTTTACAAAATTTTAATCTTTTTGATATTGACAGAGATGGGGCAGAATGTTATAATGTTAGCAAACTAACAAATTGAGGTGTGCCATGGCAGATAAAACAACAATCGGCTTTGAAATCCGCGCACTAAATAATCTTATAAAGCGATATGTCCATTCAACCAAGCCCTCTGAGCTTGATAGCTCCACAGGGGTTCACGGATGGGCGCTTCGCTTTTTTTATGAGAATCGCGATAGGGATATTTTTCAGCGCGATTTTGAGGAGCAATTTTCCATCCGCCGCTCAACTGCTACTAATATGCTAAAGCTTATGGAGGCAAACGGACTTATTGTGCGGCAGAGTGTAGAGTGGGATGCCCGTCTTAAAAGGATTGTGCTCACCGAAAAGGCGATAGAAATTCACAAGCAAATAGGTAAGCATATTGAAGAAACCGAAAAGCGGCTTTCAAAGGGCATTTCTGAGGATGAGCTTTCGGTGTTTTATAATATAATTGATAAAATCAAGGCTAATCTGGAGGTATCGGAATGATAAAAAAATTAGCAAAAAGCATCCGTGAATATAAAAAGCCCAGTATTATCACGATGCTTCTTATGGTGTGCGAGGTTGTAATAGAGTGCCTTATACCCTTTATAACTGCGCGCCTTGTAAATCAGATTAAAGCGGGGGTAGAGCTCAGCGTTCTTTTGAAAACGGGTATTGTTCTGGCGCTTCTTGCGATGGTTTCACTCTTCTGCGGCGGTTTTGCGGCATTTACTTGCTCAAAGGCCTCGGCGGGTTTTGCTAAAAACCTTCGCCACGATATATTTACCCGCATTCAAAGCTTTTCTTTCCATAACATAGATAAGTTTTCAACCTCCTCGCTTGTAACCCGTCTTACAACCGATATCAACAATGTTCAGATGTCGTATATGATGATTATACGCACTGCTATCCGCAGTCCGCTTATGTTCGTATTTGCGATTGTTATGGCGTATATTATGGGCGGCGCATTGGCCACAACATTTGTGATCGTGGTGCCGGTGCTTGTGTGTGGTCTGCTGCTCGTTGCGCGCGCGGCTATGCCTGCGTTTCGTCGCGTGTTTAAAAAGTATGACCGCCTTAATGAGTCGATAGAAGAAAATGTCCGCGCTATGCGCGTTGTAAAGGGCTTTTCGCGCGAGGAATACGAAAAGCAAAAGTTTGCCAATGCCGCTACCGATATATATAAGGATTTTACCAAAGCGGAGCGCATAGTTGCCCTTAACGGCCCTATAATGCAGATTTGCCTTTATTTTAATATGATATTCGTGCTCATAGTGGGCTCAAAGCTTACTATTGAGAGTCAGGGCGTGCTGCTCGATGTCGGTCAGATATCGGCTATGCTTACCTACGGTATGCAGATATTGATGTCGCTTATGATGCTTTCGATGATTTATGTAATGCTCACAATGTCTACCGAATCAATGAAGCGTATCTGTGAGGTGCTTGATGAGGAGCCCTCTCTCTATAATCCCGAAAATCCGATTTATTCTGTTAGTGATGGCAGCATTGTATTTGACAATGTAAGCTTCAAGTATTCAAAGGATGCTAAAAAATTTGCTTTGCAGAATATTGACCTCAAAATAAAATCGGGTATGACAGTGGGCGTAATCGGCGGTACGGGCTCGAGTAAATCCTCACTTGTTCAGCTGATTCCCCGCCTTTATGATGTAACCGAGGGAAGTGTTGCGGTAGGTGGCGTGGATGTTCGCGATTATGATATAAAAACGCTCCGCGATAGCGTTGCGATGGTGTTACAAAAAAATCAACTGTTTTCGGGTACAATAAAGGATAATCTCCGCTGGGGTAACGAAAACGCTACCGATGAGGAAATGATAGAGGCCTGCAAGCTTTCCGAGGCGCACGATTTTATAATGTCGTTCCCTGATGGGTATGACACATATATTGAGCAGGGCGGTACTAATGTTTCAGGCGGTCAGAAGCAACGCCTTTGCATTGCGCGCGCACTTCTTAAAAAGCCTAAAATTCTTATTCTTGATGACTCAACGAGCGCCGTTGATACCAAGACCGATGCGCTAATCCGCGCAGGCTTTAAAAAGTTTATCCCTGAAACCACTAAGATAATCATTGCTCAGCGTATCGCATCGGTGCAGGATGCCGATATGATAATCGTTATGGAAAACGGTACCATTTCAGCGGTTGGCAATCATAGCGAGCTTATGGTAAGTAGTGATATTTACCGTGAGGTTTACACTCAACAAACAAACGGAGGTGATTTTGATGAGTAGAGGCCCGATGCCACAGGGTGGGGGCACACCGCGTGGACCCAGACCTAAATTTAATTCGAATACCTTTAAGCGAATTATAAAAATGCTCTTCAAATTTTATCCCGTAATGATGCCGATTACAATCGCTTGTATTCTGTTTTCTGCGGTTACTGCCGCAATGCCCGCAATTTTTCAACAGCAGGTTATTGCCGATATCGCCACCTTTATGGAAAGCGGCGATTGGGATGCCGCAAAGCAGGTTATATTGCCGAAAATATTTATTCTGATAGGTCTTTATTCGGTGTCTATAATTGCTATTACACTTTATAATCAGTTAATGGTATTTATAAC
>CAZIXG010000015.1:11849-12664 GCA_964543305.1 uncultured Ruminococcus sp. | reverse complement strand
TTCGGTTATCTTGAAGGCTCTGCCCTCCTCCATACCCTGATGGATAAGATATACCATTATGTTGTCACGAGTACCGATAACCTCGGAAATGGTGCAGGTGCCGTTTTCGATTAGGTCCTTAGCGTTACCAAGATAAACATCGGTGCCGTGAGAAAGGCCTGATATCTGCAAAAGGTCGGCAAAATTCTTAGGCTTACAGTCTACAAGCATTCCGCGAACAAAGGGTGTGCCAAACTCGGGCAGACAGAAGGTGCCCGTTTCGGAATATATCTCCTCAGGGGTAACACCTAAAGCCTCGGTAGAGGTAAACAGACTGTAAATCTTTGGGTCACTCATTGAAACATCGTTAACATTAATACCCGAATATTCCTCGAGATATTTATATGTAGTAGGAACAACATGGCCAAGCTCATCAAGCTTCAAAATAGTATCGTGGATAGAATGGAAATCGAAGTGTGTGGTGATGATATCCGAATTAACATCATCTGCGGGGTGCTGCACAGGGCAGAAATCGTAAATCGTCATACCCTGAGGCACGATTATCATACCCGCGGGGTGCTGCCCTGTGGTGCTTTTTACCTGAGCGCGCTCAACTTTGCCTGCGAGGCGGTTAAGCTCGGGCTGACTAAGCACAACATTCATCTTTTCGGCATACGCCTTTGCAAAGCCGAAGGCAGTTTTTTCAGCGATTGTAGAAATGGTGCCCGCCTTGAAAACATTTTCGGCGCCGAAAAGGGTTTTGGTGTAGTCCTGAACCTGATTTTGCACCTCATCAGAGAAGTTAAGGTCGATATCAGGCACCTTGTCACCCTTGA
>CAZIXG010000015.1:0-11839 GCA_964543305.1 uncultured Ruminococcus sp. | reverse complement strand
TTGAAGCCTAAGAAGGTTTCAAAGGGTATATCGTGGCCATCGCGGCGAAGCGGCATTCCGCAGTGCGGACAGTTTTTCTCGGGTAAATCAAAGCCCGAGCCCACCGAGCCATCGGTAAAAAATTCACTATATTGGCAAGCAGGACAAACATAATGCGGCGCTAAGGGGTTAACCTCGGATATGCCCGCCATTGTGGCAACGAAGGATGAGCCTACCGAGCCACGCGAGCCAACGAGGTAACCCTGCTCCTCACTGTAGGCAACCAGCTTTTGCGCCGATATATACATTATAGAGAATCCGTTGCTGATAATAGAATTAAGCTCTTTATTAAGGCGCTTTTCAACTATTTCGGGAACGGGGTCGCCATAAAGTGCGTGGGCATTATCCCAGCATATCTTGCGAAGTAGCTCATCCGAGCCCTCGATTACGGGCGGATAGTTGCCCGCTGGCACGGGGATAACATCGGGTGATACCATATCGGCGATTTTATTGGGGTTATCTATAACAAATTCTTCCGCTCTGTCACCGAAATAAGCAAAGTCTTCCAGCATTTCATCGGTGGATTTAAAGTAGAGCGGGGCCTGATTTTCAATATCATCAAAGCCCTGACCTGCCATAACTATCTGGCGGATGATGCCATCCTCTTTTTTAAGGAAGTGCACGTCCCCCGTGGCAACTACCATTTTTTCGAGCTTATCGGCAATTTCCACTACCTTGCGGTTGAAATTCTTTATAATGTCTATGCTCGTTACATGGCGGAAGCGGTTGGGCGTTACATTGCCCTTTTTATCAACCTTATCAGGCCGCGCGCTATCGCGTACCATAAACTCGTTATTACCAAGCGGTTGAATTTCAAGATAATCATAGTAAGAAGCAATCTCTAAAAGCTGCTCATCCGATTTGCCATCGATAACAGCCTTATATAGCTCGCCCTGCTCACACGCGGAGCCGACTATCAGTCCCTCGCGGTGACTGTCGAGCACCGAGCGAAGAATAACAGGTCTGCCATGGAAATGGTTAAGGTGGGAATCAGATATAAGCTGATATAAATTCTTAAGTCCCACAAGGTCCTTTACAAGGAGTATTTGGTGGTTGCGAAGCTTAGCGATTTCCTTAGAGCTTAGTCCCTCTAGGTTATAGCGGGTATCATCTATAAAATAGTTTTCAACGCCATATATCGCCTTAAATTCGCCGCCGTTTTTGCGGATTTTCGAAACTGCCTCAGCTATAGCGGGGTACGCCTGAACAACGCCATGGTCGGTAATGGCTACCGCCTTATGCCCCCACTTATAGGCGCGGTTTATTATATCGCCCGCGCTTGAAACGGCATCCTTTGCCGACATATTGGTGTGGCAGTGCAGTTCAACGCGCTTTGCACCCTCATGGGTATCCTTTTCATCATATTTTTGAATTGCGGCGAGCGCTCTTACTTCAACCACAAAATCGCGCGACCAGCTATCATACACATAATCGCCGTTTACAATAACGCAGGCGCCATCCTTAAGGTCTTTAATAGATGTGATAAATTCATCTGCCGCGTCATCCATATCCTTGGTGTATTTAGGATCATAAAACTTGCGTAAGGTGGCGCTAAAGGAGTTGGTGCCGTCACTGAAGTAGAATTTAACCCTCACCATTTTGCCGCCGCGCTTTGTATCTATTTTTGCGATATCGCAGCCGAATACCTCGCCCCAAGCGGCAATGGGCACACTTTCGTTATCGCTAAGCGGCTGATTTATGTCGCATAGGCGCTGAACATCGGTATCTATCCGCTTGCCATAAAAAACGCGCGCGCTTTCAAGATATACAGGAAGCCCATCCTTAGGCTTATAATCATATTTTACTTCCGCCTTTTCCTCGCGGCTTTTAGCCTTGGGGGCAGCGGGCGCTTTTCTTTCCTCTATCGGGGGAGCGGGTGGCAGTTCGATTTCGATATCCTCAAGCTGACCTTCAAACAAAAGCTCAACCTCTATACCAAAACGCTTACGAGCCGCAGCTTTGAAAATGTTTTCAAAGTTGCCCTGAGCTATACCTTTATATCCGCCGTATTTAAGTGTTATTCTAACGGTTGCGCCCTCCACCGCATACTCGGCGGCATTAAAAAAGCCGTTAAAGAGGACATTTTTTACCTTGATTTCATCCACAAGCTCTGCACACGCAAGAGGACTGAAGGCATCGCTTGAAAAGCTAAGCTCAAATTCCACCTCATCGAGCTTTAAAGCGTGCTTTATCTCCTCGCGAACGGCGGCAAGGCTTGCCGAGTTTATATAAGAAGCGCTTTGTGCCACCAGCTTCAGTCGGCGATTTTCATTATCTAAGCTACACTCTGTTATATTCACGCCGTTAAAGGTTTCTAGCGCTTTTTTATTTAAATATGTACCGAACAGGTCCCCGAATGAGTACATTTTTTACCTCACATTTTATCTATTTCTTGGGCGAGGACATCAAGCAGCTTGTCCTCTGCGATCTTATTATAAAGAATCTTTCCGTTTTTGAAAATAACTCCGCAGCCGTTGCCACCCGCGATACCTATATCAGCAGCGCCAGCTTCCCCTGGGCCATTTACAACACAGCCCATAATAGCCACAGTTATATCCTTATCGATATCATTAAATCTCTCCTCTGCCGCCTTGGCAAGGCCGATAAGGTCGATAGAGGTTCTGCCGCAGGTGGGGCAGGAAACAAATTTTATGCCGCCGCCTCTAATATCAAGGGCTCGAAGCAGCTTTTTAGCCGCCTCAACCTCTCGAACAGGCTCATCCGTTAAGGAAATGCGGATAGTATCGCCAATGTCGCGCAGCAGCAAGCCGCCAATGCCAGCTGCCGATTTTATAACTCCCATATTCTCGGTGCCCGCCTCGGTTACACCAAGATGCAGCGGATATTCGCATTTTTCTGCCGCAAGGGTATACGCATCATACATTATCTTAGTATCCGATGACTTAAGAGATAGCACAATATCATTAAAATCAAACTTTTCAAGCAGCTTTATATGATAAAAGCCGCTTTCCACCATAGCCTCAGGTGTAACACCGCCAAAGCGCGCTAAAATTTCCTTTTCCAGCGAGCCGCCGTTTACGCCTATTCTTATGGGAATGTTTTTAGCCGCGCATACGCGCGCTACCTCGCGCACCTTTTCATCGTCCCCAATATTACCAGGATTTATGCGCACCTTATCAACGCCCGCGCGAACGCTTTCAACCGCCATTTTCCAGTCGAAGTGAATATCTGCCACAAGCGGTATGGATACCGCCTTTTTTACCGCCTCCACCGTTTTAAGGGTTTCGCGGTCGGGCACAGATACGCGCACGATATCACAGCCAGCCGCTTCCAATTCGAGTGCCTGCTTGACATTTCCCTCAATATCGTGAGCGGGGCGGGAAAGCATCGACTGAATGCTTATCTGCGCGCCGCCGCCTATGGCAAGCGGGCCTGCATAAACGCGTTTTGTTGTTTTATTAGTAAACATCATTTCACCTCGTAAAGAGCGACCAAATATCCTTGAAGGTAACAAGCGCCATAAGTGCAACAAGAAGCACAAAGCCCACCGCGTGAACGATTGCCTCCCACTTCTGGGGAACGGGCTTGCGGAAAATCATTTCTATCAGGATAAAGAGCAGTCTGCCACCATCAAGCGCGGGAAGCGGCAGGAGATTGAATATTCCAAGATTTATCGTGATAAGCGCCATTATAGGCAGAAGCGAAGAAAGGCTTTGCTTAGCGGCGTTTCCAATCGCGGCGGTAACACCAACGGGACCTGATACGGCACTTATGCCATATTTACCTGTGATAAGGTCAATAAATGAGCGCCAAACCACCGAGCAATATGAAATTGCTGTGTTTACGGTGTGAGATATATAATTTATGAAGGTCTTTTCTCTGCCTTCAACATAAAAATCGACAGTGAGATATGATATATCATCAATTTCCTCGGTATTAAAGCTAACATCGCGAAGCTCCACCTTTTCGCCATCGCGGCGAACGGTCATATCAATTTTGCCGTCATCAACATTAGTGAAAGCATAGCTGAGGTCATAGGTGGTGAAAATTTTTCTGCCTTCAACCTCTAAAATCTTGTCGCCAACTTGGAGTCCGTGCTGTGCGCTTACGGCACCCTCGTGAAACTGAGCCACAGTGGTGGTAGTAAAGCGCTGCTGAGGAATAAGGATGATAGCAACGATTATAAGTCCTAACAAGAGGTTAAATAGCGCACCCATTATAACTATTATAAATCGGCGCCAAGGTTTTTTGTTGCAGAACGCTTTTTGGTCGGCACTTTCTTCATCCTCGCCCTCCATAGCGCAATAGCCGCCCAAGGGGATAAGGTTTACAGAATATTTAGTCTCGCCCAGTCTTTTTGAAAAGAGCTTGGGGCCAAAGCCAACGGCAAACTCATTCACCCTAACCCCCATAGCCTTTGCGGCTATAAAGTGGCCGAACTCGTGAATTATTATAAGGATGATAAAAAGCAATATTGCCACAAGATATGGCCAAACATTGTTTAAAACATTAACAATAGCAGAAATTTTAATCACTACCTATTATATATTGTTGCGAACATATTCGCGTGCCAAAGCATCAGTCTCAAAAATATCCTCAACTGAAAAATCAAGCTTATTCTCGCAGCCTTCCATAGCCTCGCGATTAAGGCGGGCAATATCGGGAAACTTTATTTTGTTTTCAAGGAAAAGTCGCACCGATTCCTCGTTAGCACCGTTTATTGCGGTGGGATAAAGTCCACCGCGGTTTATAGCCTCAATGCAGTCGCCAAGCAGTGGGAAGGTATTGGTATCTGGTCTTGCGAAGGTGAGGGTGCCTATATCGGCAAGGCTTAGCCGCTCAAAGCACTCGCCGCGCTCAGGATAGGTTAGCGCATACTGTATTGGCACCTTCATATCAGGTGTGCCAAGCTGGGCTATAACCGCGCCATCACGAAGCTCAACGGCGGAATGCAAAATGCTCTGCCTGTGAATGAGCACCTCTATATTATCTGCCGAAACGCCAAAGAGATGCACCGCCTCAATTACTTCAAGTCCCTTATTCATAAGTGTAGCACTATCGATGGTAATTTTTGCACCCATCGACCAGTTGGGATGATTAAGCGCCTGCGTTACGGTTACATCACGAAGCTCATCGGCGCTTTTTCCGTAAAACGGGCCGCCCGAGGCTGTGAGCAATATTTTTTTAAGGCTACCTTCAGGCGCCCCCTGAAGCGACTGAAAAATCGCCGAATGCTCACTATCAACAGGAAGTATCTTAACTCCCTTTTCTCTTGCCGCGCGGTTTACAATTTCGCCGCCCGTAACCAAGGTTTCCTTATTGGCAAGGGCAATATCGCGGCCTGCATCAATTGCGGCAAGTGTGGGGCGAAGACCTGCTATGCCCACAATAGCGTTAAGCACCATATCGGCGGGCGTTTGCGCCGCGGCGCAAACCCCCTCTATGCCTGATAGCACCTTTATATCGGTATCGGCAAGCTTAAGTTTTAATTCGCGTGCCGCAGTCTCACTGAAAACGGCAACAACGGCAGGCTTAAGCTCACGCGCCTGTGCTTCAAGCAGTTTCACATTACTGCCTGCCGCCAAGGCTTCCACCTTATATCCGCCGCCCCTTACAACCTCCAGCGCCTGTATGCCGATAGAGCCTGTGGAGCCTAAGATTACAATTCTTTTCATTACATAACACCTAAAAGGATAAAGCAGTAAAGCGCGGGGGAAATAAGAAGCATACTATCGGTGCGGTCAAGCACGCCACCGTGACCAGGGATTAGCCAGCCATAGTCCTTAATGTCTGCCTTTCTCTTGATAACAGAGGCAAAAAGGTCACCCAGCATGCCGATAACACAAAGCGGAATTGTGAGTGCAAGCGTTAAAAGAAGCTTATCGTACGCACCGAACGCCGCTACGATAATAACACTTACAAGCACGCTTGATAATATACCGCCGATAGCGCCCTCAACCGTTTTCTTAGGGCTTATTTCGGGGCAGAGCTTGTGCTTTCCGATTGTCACGCCTGTAAAATATGCGCCTGTATCGCAAATGCAGGAAAAATTAAGTATTAACAGTAAATAGTATATTCCGTTTATTCCCGTTATAATACCCCCGAGTGTCGAAAAACCGAAGGCATATAAAAGCGGCATTCCGCAAAGATAGCCTATGTGAGAAAACTCGAGAGTTTTGTGCTTTATCATAATTAAAACAGCGATTGCCAGAACATATACCACGGATATTAATATTGCCGCAACTGGCGCAGTGTAAACCAAGTCGAAATCTATTTCTACTGAATAGGCATCGTTTGCGGAAATAAGCTGCAGACCGCGAAGCCAATCACCGAGGGCAAACACCATAGCGGCGGAATAAATTGCCGAAAGCAATTCGCACCAGATATCGTTCACCTTAGCGGCATTATGAACCAGCTCATAGGTGCCCAGTGCCGCAACGGCCGCTATAAACAAGGTTATCACTATAGGATTTAAGTAAAATCCTAAAACAAGCACTGCGGATACGAGTGCTATCATCACTGCCCCTGAAAGTATTCTTGTTTTCATATTAATCCTTCCTTTCGGCGCACAAACGCGCCAGTTAAAGCTTGAGCTTTATACACCACCGAATCTACGGTTGCGTTTATTATAATCTTCTATCGCGCGGTCCAAATCCTTAGTGGAAAAATCAGGCCATAGAATATTAGAAAACCAATATTCTGCATAAGCCGACTGCCATATAAGATAGTTGGAAAGCCGATATTCACCGCTTGGCCTTATAATGAAATCAGGGTCGGGCTGAGCGGCGGTATAAAGGCGGCTTGAAATAGTATCCTCGGTTATATCCTCTGCCTTTATTCCCTCGGCTGCTATTCTTTTCACCGCGTGAACTATTTCATCGCGGCCGCCATAGTTTATAGCCACATTAAGGTGAAGCCCTGTAGCGGTTGCGCTCTCATCCTCGGCTTCCTTCATAAGACGCTTTATATCATCACTAAGCGGTGTTCTGTCGCCGATAAATTGCACCTTGATGTTTTCATCTTTGAAATTCTTGGCATCCTCAAGGTATTCCTTGAAGATTTTCATTATATTATCAACCTCATCCTTAGGGCGCTTCCAGTTTTCCGTGGAAAAGGCATAAACGGTGAGGTATTTAAGGCCTATCTTATTGCAATATCTCGCAATTTCCTTAAATTTCTTAGAGCCTGCCGCGTGGCCCGCCGTTCTTGGAAGCGAGCGGCGTTTTGCCCATCTTCCGTTGCCATCCATAATTATGGCAATATGCTGAGGCAAAACGCGAGGCATAGCTTGTTTTTTCTTAAAGAAAGGCATTTAAGTTCCTCCTTTACGGAAAAAATTGGCGCACGAAAAGTGCGCCGCTTAGAATAGTTTTTAGTGAAAAATCAGATTTCCATTATTTCCTTTTCCTTTAAAACTGCAAGCTCATCAATTTCCTTGCAGAACTTATCGGTAAGGTTCTGAATCTTTTTTTCGCCGTTTGCCTCATCATCCTCGGTGATGGCATTAGCCTTTTTAAGGCCCTTTAGCTTATCAAGGGCATCGCGGCGCTGATTGCGAACAGCAACCTTTGCATCCTCGCCCTTTTTGCGAACATCCTTAACAATTTCCTTTCTTCTCTCCTCAGTAAGGGGCGGGAAGTTAAGGCGGATACATATACCGTCATTCTGGGGATTAATGCCTATTTCAGAGGTGAGAATTGCCTTTTCAATTTCCTTTAGGGTTGTTTTGTCCCAAGGCTGAATTATAAGTGTGCGAGGCTCAGGAATAGACACTGCCGCCATCTGCTGAACAGGAGTGGGTACACCATAATAATCAACATTAACGCGGTCAAGCACTGCTGCATTTGCTCTGCCTGCGCGGACAGATTTATACTCACGGTCAAGCGCATCAATAGACTTTCTCATTCTTTCTTCTGTATTCTTAATAAGCTCATTCATACTTTTCACCTCAAAATTAATTCTTTACTACTGTGCCGATATTCTCGCCCACCATCGCCGAAACAATGTTTTCGGGGTTGTTAAGATTAAACACAAGGATATCGATATTGTTATCCATACAAAGTGATGCGGCGGTGGAGTCCATAACATGCAGCTCGCGCGCCAAAACCTCGTGATGGGTGAGTGTGTCAAACTTAACGGCATTGGGATTGGTTTTGGGGTCGCTATCGTAAACACCGTCAACATTAGTTGCCTTAAAAATAACATCTGCACCGATTTCAGCGCCGCGAAGCGCTGCAGCGGTATCGGTGGAGAAGAACGGATTTCCTGTGCCGCAGCCGAAGATTACCACCCTGCCCTTTTCAAGATGGCGGATGGCCTTGTTGCGGATATACGGCTCTGCAAACTGGCGCATTTCAATGGCGGTTTGCACGCGGGCTGTAACTCCGAGCTGCTCCAAAGCATCGCAAAGTGCCAAGGAATTTATGGTTGTGGCAAGCATACCCATATGGTCAGCGCGGGTGCGGTCCATCTTGCCGCTTGAACGGCCGCGCCAGAAATTGCCGCCACCAACAACAATGGCTACCTGCACGCCCATCTCGACGCATTTTTTTATCTGCTCGCACACCTCGGTAACCTTATCAAAATCAATGCCTGTGCCCTTTTCGCCTGCTAGCACCTCGCCGCTGAGCTTAAGCAGCACGCGTTTATAAACGGGTTTCATATCGCACACTCTCCCTATCGACTATCTTAAGTCTTAATTTTCATCCCTTATATTTTACAATATGCCATAATTAAAGTCAATTAAAAAACAATAAAACCTCAAAACATTTTATGCTTTGAGGTTTCATATAACATTACAGGCTAACCTAACATTGTTTCGCCTTTGCAGATTATGCTATACGGTGCGTTTTCATCCTCATACATAAAGCCGCCTTTAAGCCTTATATCCTGTGAGGAAGAGCCGATATACACATCGTATTTACCGTTTTCGGTGACAAAGCGGCGAAGCATTGTATTGTAATAAGAATATTCGCCGTGAGAAAGGGTGAATGCTACTCTTTTGCACTCGCCCGCTTGAAGCCTTACTTTTCTGAACTGCTTAAGCTCCTTTATCGGCTTTACTACGGTTGAAACGGGGTCGCCTATATAAAGCTGAGCCACCTCTGCGCCTGCTACCGAGCCGATATTGGTTAAATCAAAGCTTATTTCTACAGCTTTATCATTTGTTTTAATTTCCAAGTTATCATACTTAAAATCAGTATAAGAAATGCCGTGACCGAAGGGATAGGCTATTTCCTCAGGATGCTTATCATAATACCTATAGCCCACATCAAAGCGTTCCTTATACTCAACCTTGTAGCCGTCGCCTGGGTATTCAAGGTCGGTACGCATCACCTTGGGGAAGGTTTCGGAAAGCTTACCTGATGGGTTAATATTGCCGCACAGAATATCTGCCACGGCAGCACCCGCGCCCTCACCGCCAAGCCACATTTCCAAAATAGAATCTACCTTATTTTCCAAGCCGCCCAATATCAAGGCTCCGCCGTTTTGCAAAACCAGAACCATCGGTTTATTTGTTCTTAGCAAATTGTTTACCACATATTCCATATTTGGATTTATAGTGGCGCTGCGGCGGTCAAAATTTTCTGTGTCTTCAGAGCGCATACTGCCTGCAAAAACCAAAAATAAGTCACTGCTATCCCATACATCACTTAATTTTGCACCCAATGTTGACCATATCATTTCATCGGGCAATTCGCCCTTTTTAAAGATTTCTTTATAGACAAAATCTATATCAGGCAAACGCTTTTTAAGCTCCTCAAGAGGGCTATCAACATATTCATCCGAGGAATAAACCTCTGCGCTTCCATGACCTGCAATGAGGGGAGAAGAAGCATATTCACCAATAACAGCAACCTTTTTATATTTATCGGCGGTTATCGGCAAAATATTGTTATCGTTTTTAAGCAGTACCATTCCCTCGGCGGCAATCTCACCGGCAATAGCGTGCTGACGCGCCCTATCATATTCAATGCTTTCGCGAGGTTTGGCTTCCACCAATTTCAATATTCTTGAAACGGCGTTATCTATATGCTCAATATCAACTATTCCTTTTTCAACGCCATCCTTAAGCTGCTCTACAATATTAGGATTTGCAGGCATTTGCAAATCAAGGCCCGCCGCTACAGAGCGGCTGATATTATGAACTGCGCCCCAATCGGATACAACCACGCCATCGTAGCCCCACTCTTCCTTTAAAATCTTCTTTAAAAGATATTCGTTTTCAGAGCACCAAATGCCGCCAAGCTTATTATAAGAGCACATAATTGTGGCAGGATTAGATTTTTTTACGGCTATCTCAAAGGCTTTAAGATAAAGCTCCCTGAGTGTTCTTTCATCAACCTCCACGCTTGCGGTAAGGCGGTCACATTCCTGATTGTTCGCTGCAAAATGCTTAAGGCTTACACCTATACCCTTTTGCTGAAGTCCATTTATGTAGCCTGCCGCAAGAAATCCCGATAGAACAGGATCCTCCGAAAAATACTCAAAGTTTCGACCGCATAATATATGCCTTTTAAGGTTAATACCAGGGCCTAAAATCACATCAATACCGTGCTCGATGCACTCGTCCGCCAAGGCACTTCCCATTAAATAGGCAATGCTTTCATCCCAGCAGCTGCCTACATTGCAAAGGCTTGGAAAATGCGTGCAGTTTTTATCTCTTGCCTGACGCAGTCCATGCGGGCCATCCGCAAATCGGAGAGCAGGTATACCCTTTTCTTCTATTGCCCTTGTTTTCATAGACTCCGCACCTGTAAGCAGCTGCGCTTTTTCCTCAAAGGATAGCTTTTTAATAAAATCCTGACCGTTCATAAGCTTACTCCCTTTTAATCTTTAATGATTTAATCCTTTTCTTAAAAAATTCAAGGTTTATATCCCTTATATCAAATTGGTAAACATCTTTTAAAATATTTTTATAGATATAAATTCCTGCGGCTGTGAGCGCGGCACCCGAAAGCAAGCCACAGAAAAAATAGGTTATATACAAAAGGTTTAATATCGCCGTCAGCGCAAATATTCCGCAAAGGGCAAATAGTGACACAAAGAATATCAGTGTTTGTTTTTTATCTTCTTCGTTTAGTGCACGCAAAAGAAATTTTAGCAGCACCATAAAGGCAACGCCCATTAAAAAGGCGACAAAAAAAGCTAACATAATATTCTCCTTTTTGAATTTGATTTATTTAAGTGTGTCTGCAATTTTCAAGATAAGCTTTTGAGTTTTATCCCAGCCGAGGCATGGGTCGGTTATAGACCTGCCATAGATATGCTCGCCTATCTTCTGGGCGCCATCCTCGATATAGCTTTCTATCATAAGTCCCTTAACAAGACCTCTTATATCCTTATTATGGTTGCGGCTATAAACAACATCCTTTGCAATTCTTATCTGCTCAAGATACTGCTTAGATGAGTTTGCGTGGTTGGTATCAACTATAACAGAAGGGTTTTTAAGTCCGTTTTCACCGTACGCTTCGGAAAGGCGTGCCAAATCCTCATAGTGATAGTTTGAAATGTTTCTGCCCGTAAAATCAACATAGCCGCGCAAAATCGCGTGAGCATACTCATTGCCTGCACTCATAACCTCCCAGCCGCGATAGAGGAAGGTATGGCTGCTTTGAGCCGCCTTTATCGAATTCATCATAACGGTAATGTCACCGCTCGTTGGGTTTTTCATACCAACGGGCACCTCAATGCCGCTCGAAACCAAGCGGTGCTGCTGATTTTCAACCGAGCGCGCGCCCACCGCAACATAGCCGAGAATATCGGATAAATAGCGGTAGTTTTCGGGATAAAGCATTTCATCCGCGCAGGTGAAATCAAAATCTCTTAAGGCGCTCAT
>CAZIXG010000014.1:592-12712 GCA_964543305.1 uncultured Ruminococcus sp. | reverse complement strand
AAGCAATTTCTTTGCTGCAAATTTCACATTTTGCCATTGGTTGCACCTCCTTTTCAAATAAACCGCAGTACCGCGGCCACATAGCAAGAAATATAATAACAGAAAATAACAAATAATGCAAGCATTTTTTTTATTTTCGATAAAATAATTATTTATGAGCCTTGTTTTGCGATTTTATCTAAATATTTATTGCATCTGAGCAGCGATGATTCCAAGCCTTCGCGCTCATCTGTTGTGAGGTTTTGCGAGGAGATTAAAGAATTAATATCCGCTTGTAATTCCTTTAAATTGTTTTCATCCTTTTTTGAAACCCCGAAAAGCAAGTATCGGGTGAGAGCCTTGTTAATGCGGGTAATTTCTGTGCTTGTGTTGTTTATAACCGCTATAAGTATATCACAGCTTGATGAAGCTTCATCAAGCAAGAGTGATTCCGACTCGGATGCGTTTTCGGTGCTTATACCCGCTATAGCGCTTTTAACACTCTCTATATCATTTTTATTTTCACTTGTCACATTAAGCTCGGTTATGTCCTTAATTGGCTGCAATATTATGGATATGGGCTTCATCTCAATTGTTAAGGTGCTGGTGTTACCCGAGTCATCGGTTGCAACTATTTCGTATGTCTTATCTATATTGCCCTCAAGAATAAATTCATCAGGGTATGATTCTCCGTTAACCGTAACCTCTGCGAGATTTTGATCCGTAACGGTTATCTTTTGAGAAACATAATAAATCTCGCCGCTGGCGGCTCCGCTTATAACGGGCGGGGTATCTTTTTTTTCTATCACTACACACTGTGAATGTAACGCTATGTATCGGGATTTTACCGTTTCAAGGTCATATTCCACAATTCCTCTTTGTGGGTCGCTGATTATCGCAACACCGCGGTCAATATCATAGCCTATAAGCACCATACAGTGCTCAGGTCTTATCCATTTAAGCACCTTCCCATCAACTACCCATTCATAGGTCGTATAGGGCTGCTGCATATCTAAGGTGCCCCAAATCACAACGGGTTTTCCGTTTTCCACCTCTTTAAGCAACACTTCAAATTGGCTGCCGCTACGGTTGATTGCCACAAAATCAGCATCAAGCTCACCAAAGTATTTATTTGCAGCATCACTTATCGGCTGCGCATAGCAGCCAAAGCCTGTGTCTTCAGCGGGGTTGCCTAAAAAAACCTCCCAGAAGTTTGCGGGGAACTCGCTTGATTTTGGCAGATAATTTTTCGCCATAACTGTTTTTGAAACATCAAAGCCATAGTAATTTAAAACTGTTGTAAGCGCGGTTATTTCGCAACCTGTTGGAAGCTCGGGATTTTGTGAGAGATATTTTACCGGCAGTTTAACACTGCGCTTTTTAAGTCCAGAAGCATTTATCGGGGTTATGCTTACCTTAATGAGATTTTCTTCATTAGGCTTTATAGCCTCAATCATTTCCTTAACCTCATCTATTTTAATGTCAGATGCCGTATCTTCCGTTATTTCTAAATATTCGGGTTCTGAAATCACAGACTCAATTAATTCGGACTGTAAAGCCATTATCGGCATACTGGAATTTGAATATACCGTTTTTAATTTTAGATTATGAATAATTGCGGCAACGGCTACAAAAGCCACGGAAACGGCAAGTAATCCGCAAGCTATGTGTATTATAATTTTTTTAGCAGTTAACCTCATAATATATACACACCTAATTTCATTAATATCCAAATTAAGTTTACCACATTTTAATATTATTTACAACATATTATCCCGATTCACGACAGTAAAAACTGCAAACAAAATGATTGACAACACATTACTTTAGATATAAAATTAAAATATAACATATTTTGGAGGTTTCACTATGGTAAACGAGCTATATAAACTCTGGTGCGAGCGTGCTACTCTTGACCCCGATTTGCTTTCTGAGCTTAAGGCTATCGAAAACGATAAAGATGCTATAAGCGATGCCTTTTATAAGGATCTTGAATTTGGCACAGGCGGACTTCGCGGAGTTATAGGCGCAGGCACAAACCGTATGAATGTTTACACAGTTGGTAAGGCCACACAGGGCCTTGCGGATTATGTTAATTCGGTAACTAAAGACGGAAAGGTTGCAATTGCTTACGATAGCCGTATCAAATCAGATGTTTTTGCCCGTGATGCTGCGGCAATTCTTGCAGCAAACGGTATTAAGGTATACATCTATAAAGAGCTTATGCCCACTCCAATGCTTTCTTTTGCCGTGCGCCATCTTAAGTGTGATGCGGGTATTGTTGTAACAGCAAGCCATAACCCTTCAAAATATAACGGCTACAAGGCTTACGGCAATGATGGCTGCCAATTAGGTCTTGAAGCTGCTGATTATGTGCTTTCGGTTATGAACAGCGTTGACATTTTTGATGGTGTTAAGCGTGCTCAATTTGATGAAGCATTAGCAGAAGGAAAGATTGAATATATCGGTGATGATGTAATTGAGGCATATCTTGCCGCCGTAGAGGATAGGCGAGTAAACCGCAATATCGATATGTCAAAGCTTAATGTGGTTTATACTCCTTTGCACGGTTCGGGTAACAAGCCTGTTCGCGCGATTCTTTCAAAAATCGGGGCCGCAAATGTAACTGTGGTACCCGAGCAGGAATTGCCGAACGGTAATTTCCCAACAGCGCCATATCCTAACCCTGAAATCCGTCAGGCTTTTGAGTGTGCGCTCAAGCTGGCAGAGGATATAAAGCCAGATATACTTCTGGCTACTGACCCCGATGCTGACCGCGTTGGTATTGCGGTGCCAAATGGTGGTGAATATCGCCTCTTTACAGGTAATGAGGTTGGCGCACTGCTTCTTGAATATGTATTAAAATGTCGCAAGGCAAATGGCACATTACCCCAAAATCCCGTTGCAGTAAAGACAATCGTTACAAGCGATGTTTGTCTTAAAATTGCTGAGGATTACGGCTGTGAGCTAAGGGATGTGCTCACAGGCTTTAAGTTTATCGGCGAGCAGATTGGGCTTTTAGAGTCATCGGGTGAGGAAAATCGCTTTGTATTCGGCTTTGAGGAAAGCTACGGTTATCTCGCAGGTAGCTATGTTCGCGATAAGGATGCGGTTATAGCTTCAATGCTTATCTGTGAAATGGCGGCCTACTATAAATCACAGGGGCTTACCCTTGTTGATGTACTTGAAAGCATTTATAATAAATACGGCTATTATTACTGCTCCCAAAAGAGCTTTACCTGTGAAGGTCAGGTAGGTATGCAGAAAATTGCAGGCATTATGGAAGAGCTCCGTAACAATCCGCCTAAGGATATAAGCGGTGTCAATGTTACCTGCTTTAAGGATTATAAAACTTCGGTAAGCATTAATCCTGAAACAGGGGAAGAGAGTGAGATTAAGCTACCAAAATCAAATGTTCTTGCATTCCATTTTGCTGATGGCGGCTCGCTTATCGTGCGTCCATCAGGCACCGAGCCTAAGATAAAGCTTTATATAAGCGCAGTAGGCGCCACCGATGCTGAGGCTATTGCCGAGCGCGAAGCCTTTGAAAAAGCAGGCACTGAGCTTTTAGGATTTTAATATTAAATCCCCCTGACAAAAGGGGGATTTTTATTTACTTGAAAACGGAACAAAACAATAGTATAATAGTTAGCGAAAGGTAACTTAAAAGGAGGTGTCGTGCTATGCAAAAATTCAAGGTTACGGGTATGAGCTGCGCCGCTTGCAGTGCAAGGGTTGAAAAGGCAGTAAATAGCTTAGAAGGTGTTAGTGAATGTCAGGTAAATCTTCTCACAGGCGATATGCTTGTGGAGGGTGATGCCGATAATGAAACAATAATCGCAGCAGTTAAATCGGCGGGTTACGGTGTCTTGGTTGAAGACCAAGCTAAAGCATCTAAAAGCTATGTCTCAGAGCCTCAGGAAAAAACAAAAAACACACTAAAGCACCGCCTTATATGGTCTGTTGTTCTGCTTTTAATACTTATGTATTTTTCTATGGGGCACACTATGTGGGGATTTCCTTTGCCCGCCGCATTACATCATAATCACATAGCTTTAGCGCTTATTCAGCTTCTCCTCACAACAGCAGTTATGGTTATAAATCAGCATTTTTTTATAAACGGCTTTAAAGGGCTTATTAAGGGCGCGCCGAATATGGATACGCTAGTTGCTCTTGGCGCCGCCGCGGCCTACGGATATAGCTGCTATGTGCTTTTTGCTATGAGCTCGGCTTTAGTAAACGGCGGAGATACGCTTAGCTATATGCACGACCTTTATTTTGAGTCGGCAGCAATGATTTTAACGCTTATCACCGTTGGCAAGCTTTTAGAGTCGCGTGCCAAGGGCAAAACAACAAACGCAATAAAGGCTTTAATGAGGCTTTCTCCCAAAACTGCCTGTGTTGTAAGGGGCGGCAAGGAGCACACAATAAATGCTGAGGATGTTATAAAGGGAGATGTATTTATTGTCCGCCCAGGTGAGAGCATTCCCGTTGATGGTGTTGTTTTAGAGGGCTTGAGCGCAGTTGATGAATCGGCTCTCACGGGTGAGAGTGTTCCCGCCGATAAGCAGGAGGGAAGTAGAGTATCCTCGGGCACCATAAATAAAACGGGCAGGCTTGTTTGCCGCGCTACTGCGGTGGGCGAGGATAGCACCATTTCGCAGATAATAAAAATGGTAAGCGATGCCGCCGCCACAAAAGCACCGATAGCCCGCATTGCCGATAAGGTTTCAGGTATATTTGTGCCTGTGGTTTTGGGTATTGCGCTTATAACGCTTATTGTATGGCTTTTGCTGGGCGAAACGGCAGGCTTTGCGCTCGCTCGCGCCATATCGGTGCTGGTTATAAGCTGCCCTTGTGCCTTAGGCCTTGCCACACCCGTTGCTATTATGGTGGGCAGTGGCGTAGGCGCTAAGCATGGTGTGTTGTTTAAAACTGCCGCCTCGCTTGAGGAGTGCGGTAGAGGCAATATAATCGTGCTTGATAAAACAGGCACTATAACGAGCGGAAAACCGCAGATAACCGATATTATTCCTCTTAAAAATATAAGCGAGGATATTCTTCTTAAAACTGCGGTATCTCTCGAAAACCCAAGCGCGCACCCACTGGCTCAGGCGGTGATTAAGGGCGCCGATGAAAAAGGAATAACACCTATTGATGTCACAGATTTTCGCGAGAAATCAGGCTCGGGTGTTGAAGCTAAAATCGATGGTAAGCTCTGCTTTGCAGGTAACCTCAGGTCGGTTAAAGAGCTTGTAGAAGTTAGCAAGGATATAGAAAAAACTGCTGATAAACTCTCAATTGAGGGGAAAACACCGCTATTCTTTGCTGAAGAGAACGAGCTGCTTGGAATTATTGCGGTGGCAGATACTGTTAAGAGCGAAAGCGCGGCGGCTGTAAAGCAGCTTAAAGGCCTCGGGCTTCGCGTGGTAATGCTAACGGGCGATAACGAAAAAACCGCCAATGCGGTGGCAAAGAGAGTTGGTATAGATGAGGTCGTATCGGGTGTTATGCCGCAGGGCAAGGCACAGGCGGTATCTCAATTTAAGCAGCAGGGTAGAGTAATAATGGTGGGTGACGGAATAAACGATGCTCCTGCTCTTACCATCGCTGATATCGGAATTGCAATAGGTAGCGGTATGGATGTGGCAATAGATGCCGCAGATGTGGTACTGATGAAAAGCAGTATAGAGGATGTTGTAACGGCAATAAGGCTCAGCCGAGCAACTATCACCAATATCCGCCAAAACCTATTCTGGGCATTTGTTTATAACTGCATTGGTATACCTCTTGCCGCAGGTGCATTTATATCCCTTTTGGGTTGGGCAATGAATCCAATGTTCGGCGCGGCTGCTATGAGCTTATCGAGCTTTTGTGTTGTAAGTAATGCCTTAAGACTTAATTTCTTCAAGGTTAAACCTATAAAAAAGGAGAAGGAAAAAATGACAAAGACTATTAAAATTGATGGTATGATGTGTCCACACTGTGAGGCACATGTTAAAAATGCCTTAGAGGCTATCGAAGGAGTGGCAACGGTTGATGCGAGCCACCAGAGAAAGGATGCGGTAGTAACACATACTGCAGAGGTATCCAATGATACACTAAAAGCCACTGTAGAAGCTCAGGGCTATAAGGTGATTTCAATAGAATGATTTATAAAACTGCCCCTAAAAATGGGGGCAGTTATTCTTTAAAATATACTTGAAAAAGCAAATGTGCTATAGTATAATCAAAGTGTTAATTTGAGCTAAGTATGGAGGTGTCAAAATATGAGCAGAATTATATCCCGCATAGCCGACTTTATCCGCGAAACAGACAAGCTGATGCTTATCCTTTGCGTCTTTTCTTCCTGTTATGGTTGTGTCGCGGTATATTCCTCAACAATGCACCTTGATACACTGCGCCCTGCGATGGTGCAGGCACTTTCACTTGTGCTTGGTATAATTGCGGCTATTGTTATTTCTGCCTTTGATTTTGATACCTTTATAAAACGGTGGTATTTATTTGTACCGCTGGGACTTATTCCTGTAATACTGACATTCTTTATCGGCTTCGGCCCTGAGGGCACCGATGATAAGGCCTGGCTTGACCTTGGATTCACAACCTTTCAGCCTTCAGAGCTTCTTAAGATTTGCTTTATTATAACCTTTGCGGCGCATTTAAGCGCTGTGAAGCCTAATGTTAATAAGATAAAAACCTTAATACCTATTTGCCTGCATGGTGCTTTTCCTGTATTGCTCATCCATTTTCAGGGTGATGACGGAACGGCGTTGGTTTTCGCTATTATGGTGCTTTGTATGATGTGGGCTGCAGGTGTTTCGTGGAAATATTTTATTGCCGCATTCAGCGCGGCGGTGGCGGCATCTCCGATTATATATTTCTTTATTATGAACGATGAGCAGCGCGCAAGAATTGTGAATATGTTTGATATTGAATCGGATATACAAGGCGCTACCTATCAGCAATATCGCGGCAGAATGGCGCTTGCTAATGGTGGCTTTTGGGGACAAGGCCTTTTTAACGGTAGTCTCACTCAGGTGGGCGGTGTGCCCGAAGGACAAAATGACTTTATATTCGTAAGCATAGGTGAGGAGCTCGGCTTTCTTGGATGTATGGCGGTGATTATTCTGCTTGCGGCTATATGCTTCAGATGCCTTAATATCGCAAAAAACTGTAGCAAGGATAGCGGAAAACTTATATGTGTGGGCTTTTTCGGTATGATATTTGCTCAGATAATAATAAACATTGGTATGTGCATAGGCTTTATGCCTGTAATCGGCGTAACACTGCCGTTTTTCAGCGCGGGCGGT
Organism: uncultured Ruminococcus sp.; assembly: GCA_964543305.1. GTDB lineage: Bacteria > Bacillota > Clostridia > Oscillospirales > Acutalibacteraceae > UBA737. Next base: position 5,423 of record CAZIXG010000014.1, on the reverse strand, counting down.
ACATCACTGCTTTGTATCTTCTTGGGTGTAGGTCTTGTGCTTAATGTTTATATGCATAGAAATTCGAGAACAATTTATCTTCACGGCTAAGTATTTGTAGGGTGATTCAATTATGCGAGCTTATGAAAATCTTTCAAAAACCAGTGAAAACAGGTTGCCGCAAAGAAGCTATTATATTCCTGCGGGTGTGTCCGAGCGTGAGCTTTTGAACGGTGTTTGGAGCTTTAAGTATTTTAGTCGCGATATTGATGTCACCGATAAAATCTCCGATTGGGATTCTATATCAGTCCCCTCTTGCTGGCAGACAGAGGGCGTGGAAAATCCTAACTATACTAACATTAACTATCCATACCCCACTGACCCGCCTTATGTGCCCGATGATAACCCTTGCGGTGTTTATGAGCGTGAATTTGAGATAAAAAAGCTTTGGGGCAAGGTTTATTTTGTGCTTGAGGGTGTTTCCTCTTGCGCGTTCCTTTATATCAACGGCGAGTATGTCGGCTTTACTCAAGGAAGCCATTTACAGGCTGAATTCGATATAACTCCCTATGTAAAAGAAGGGAAGAACACCGTTCGTGTGAAGGTGCTCAAGTGGTGCTGTGGTAGTTATCTTGAGGATCAGGATTTCTTCCGTATGAACGGCATATTCCGCGATTGCTACATACTTCAGCGCCCCCTTGATCATATAACCGATATTATTGTTACTGCTAAGGATAATAAGGTAGCTGTGAACGCGGGTAAGGCGGCAGATATTGCCTTGTTTGATGGCGAAGGCAAGAAAATCGGTGAGGTAAAGGCTTCGCCAAAGGCAGAAATATCCGTTGAAAATCCTGTTTTATGGAATGCCGAAAAGCCATATCTGTATACCGTAAGGCTTGAGCGCGATGGTGAGATAATATCCATCCGCACAGGCTTTAGAACAATTGAGATTGCAGATGATTATTCTCTTAGAATAAACGGTGTGCCCGTTAAGCTTCACGGTGTAAATCACCACGATACATGTCCAAAAAACGGCTGGTATGAAACCAACGAGGAGCTGAAAAGCGAGCTTTTGCTTATGAAAAAGCTCAATATCAACTGCGTGCGAACCTCACACTATCCCCCCACACCCCACTTTTTAGAGCTTTGTGATGAATTGGGCTTTTATGTAATCCTTGAAACCGATATAGAAGCTCACGGCTTTATAAGAAGATTTGCAAATGTGAGCTATGGTTATGATACCGAAGATACCATCTGGCCTGTTGTGAATAAGGAGTGGGAAAAAGAGCATGTTGAGCGTATGCAGCGTGCGGCACTCCGCGATAGAAATTTCCCCTGTGTTATAATGTGGTCCACCGGTAATGAAAGCGGTCACGGACCTAACCATAATGCAATGATTAATTGGCTCAGAACTCTCCACGATGGCCGACTTGTTCACTGTGAGGAGGCAAGCCGCGCGGGTGAGTGGCAGGATGCCGATGTATATTCCCGTATGTATCCCGCACTCGAAGTTACAGAAGGCTATGCCCTTGATGAGGAGCTTAAGCGCCCGATATTCCTTTGCGAATATTCACACGCGATGGGCAACGGCCCCGGTGATGTTTATTACTATAATGAGCTATTTGATAAATATCCTAAAATTATCGGCGGCTGTGTTTGGGAGTGGGCAGACCACACCGTTCTTAATGAAAACGGCATTCCTTGCTATGGCGGTGATTTTGAAGGTGAGCTCACTCACGATGGTAATTTCTGTTGTGACGGTATGGTTTTCTATGATAGAACGCTTAAGGCGGGCTCGCTTGAGGTTAAGGCGGCTTATCAGCCTATCCGCACAAGCTTCACAGGCGGAAAACTCACCGTTTTTAACCGATTAAGCTTTACAAATCTTAACGAGTATAAGTTTAAATATACAATTGAAGCCGATGGCAAGATTATAGGTGAAAACAATTTAGTTCTCGATATTGCTCCGCTTTCAAGCGGCGTTATAGAAATTGAAGTTCCAAGTAAGTCTTGCGAATATGGCTTATATCTTAATTGCTATCTTTATAAAGATGGCGAGGAAGTCGCTCACACTCAGCATGAGCTTTCATTTGAAAAAGCGGTGCCGACAGGGAAAAAAGCCTCGGCTGATATAATTGAAGCCGATTATGAATATATCATTTCGGGTGATGGCTTTGAATATAGATTTTCAAAGCAATATGGCAGCTTTACATCTATTGAGATAAACGGGCGCCAACAGTTGGCTGATAGAATGCACCTTTCTGCTTGGCGCGCACCAACCGATAACGACCGCAATATAAAGGTATTTTGGGGCAGTGAAAATATTTGGCAGGGTGAAAATTTAGATAAGCTTTTTGAAAAGGTTTATGAATGTGAACTAAACGATGGCGTTATAACCGTTAAAGGCTCGCTTTCGGGTGTTTCCCGCGTGCCATTTATGCGCTATACTCTTAATGTCCAGGTTACTGCAGAAGGTCAAATCAATATAGACCTTAACGGCAAAATCCGAGAGAATGTTATCTGGCTGCCGCGCCTTGGCTTTGAAATGGAGCTGTGCGAGAAAAATTCCGAATTTGAGTTTTTCGGTTACGGTCCGTGTGAGAGCTACTGTGATATGAAGCACGGCGGAAAAATGGGGCTTTATAGCAGTACTGCAGATTTAGAGTATGTGAATTATATCCGCCCTCAAGAGCACGGTAACCACACAAATGTTAAGATGCTTTCTATCGGTGATATTTGCATCGAGGGTGATGGGTTTGACTGCAATGTTTCCTCTTACAGCACAAAGGCATTGACCAATGCGCAGCATATCGATGAGCTTTATAAGGACGGAAAAACCCACCTTAGAATAGATTATAAGGTATCGGGAGTGGGCTCTAATTCCTGCGGTCCACAGTTGGAAAAGGAGTTCAGACTTAAAGAAAAAGAAATTCGTTTTAATTTTACAATAAATAAAAGGTAAATTCTGCACATATAATAATTTCCCTTGAATAATAAATTTATGTTTGTTAAAATATAAACAATCGTGCAGATGAAAGGAAGTTATTAATGAAACCTGATGCAAAAATCAGACCCTTTGGTATACGAGATAAGCTTGGCTATATGTTCGGTGATTTCGGCAACGATTTTACCTTTATATTATCCACAACAATACTTACCAAATTCTATACCGATGTAATGGGTGTCAGCGCCGCGGTAGTGGGCGTTGTTATGATGATAGCCCGCTTTGTTGATGCTGTAACCGATGTTACAATGGGCAGAATCTGTGACCGCGCTAAGGGAACAAGCGTCGGCAAGTTTAAGCCATGGCTGCTTAGAATGTGTGTCCCTGTGGCGGCGGCATCCTTTTTGATGTATCAAAGCTCTCTTGCGGGTATGTCACTCACATTTAAGATTATATGGCTTGGGGTTACCTATATTCTTTGGGGTTCTGTTTTCTACACCTCAATTAATATACCCTACGGCTCAATGGCATCGGCCATATCGGCAAATCCCGATGACCGCCAGTCACTTTCCACCTTCAGAACTATGGGCGCCACGCTTGCGGGTATGCTTGTGGGCATCGGAATACCGATTTTTGCTTACACGAAAAATGAGGCTGGTAAGGAAGTGATAGTGGGTAAGAATGTTACCATTATTGCGGGTGTTTTCTCTATCCTTGCAATAATTTGCTATCTACTTTGCTATAAAATGGTTACCGAGCGTGTTCGCCCCGAGGTTAGCGAGGATGTGTTTAAAAACAACTCGGTCGGCAAAATGCTTGTGAACGCCGTTAAAAACCGTGCCCTTATATCAATTATTGTCGCTTCTGTTGTTATGCTGCTCGCGCAGCTTACTATGCAGAATATGGCAAGCTATATCTATCCTGATTTTTATAATAATGCCGCCGCACAGTCGGCATCCACACTCACAATGATGCTGGGTATGCTTGTTGCTGCGGTGCTTGCAAAGCCCATGGCGAAAAAATTCGGTAAGGCGGAGGTAAGCATTGTATCAAACCTCTTTGCCGCGGCAGTTTGCGCGCTTCTCTTTATAGTTCGCCCTGCAAATGTATGGGTATATATTGCCTTCCAAACCCTTTGTTGGTTGGGCCTCGGCATATTCTCAATGGTTTCTTGGGCGCTTATCACCGATGTTATCGATTATTCCGAGCTTAAAAACGGCATTCGTGAGGATGGCTCGGTTTACGCGCTTTATTCCTTCGCAAGAAAGCTCGGTCAAGCGCTTGCAGCAGGTGTTTCAGGTATGCTGCTTAGCGCTATCGGTTATGATACCACCGCCGCCGGTCAGGGTATTTCTCAAACCGATTCTGTACTGAATGGTATCTTTAATATATCAACACTGGTTCCCGCGATAGGCTTTTTAAGTTTGGCACTTGTTCTTTGGTTCTGGTATCCGCTGCACAAAAAGGCGGTAGACGCTAATGTGGAAGCTTTAAAAGAAAAACATAAGAAAGAATAATTATCGGAGGAAAATTCAATGAGACAAATTATCAACTTCAATGCAAAATGGTCCTTTACTAAAATGGCAACAGAAATCCCAACGGAAATCAACAAGCAATGGGAATTTGTAAACCTTCCGCATACCTGGAACGCTATAGACGGTCAGGATGGCGGAAATGACCTTTATCGCGGTAAGGGTTACTATGCTAAGTCCTTTAGCAAAATGGATTTACCTGAAAGCGACCGTTATTATATCGAAATAAAGGGTGCAAATTCTTCGGCTGAGCTTTATCTTAACGGTGAGCTTTTGGCATCTCACGATGGCGGTTATTCCACCTGGCGTGTTGATATCACAGAAAAGCTTCAGGCACTTAATCTCTTGGTTATTGTTGTGGATAACTCTGCGAATG
>CAZIXG010000014.1:0-582 GCA_964543305.1 uncultured Ruminococcus sp. | reverse complement strand
CCTTCTACGGCGGTATTTACCGTGATGTAAATATTATCTGTGTAAGCGAATCACATTTCGACCTTGATTATTACGGTGGCCCTGGCATTAAGGTAACACCCGAAATTTGCGGTAAGGATGCAAAGGTTGAGGTTGAGGTATTTATATCGGGCGGTAAAATTGGTCAGGATATAAAATACATAATATGTGATGCTGAGGGCAACACCGTTGCCGAAACCGTGGCAAACGATACAAAGGTGAGCTTTGATATTAAAGATGTTCATCTCTGGCACGGCCGCAAGGATCCTTACCTTTATACCGCAAAGGCAGAGCTTGTTGAAGACGGTAATGTTTTAGATAATGTATCCACCCGTTTTGGTTGCCGTAGCTTTAAAATTGACCCTGAAAATGGATTTATACTCAACGGCGAGGAGTATCCCCTCCGCGGCGTTTCCCGCCATCAGGATAGATGGGGCATAGGCAACGCTTTGCTTCCCGAGCATCATAAGGAGGATATCGACCTTATTTGTGAGGTAGGTGCCACAACCATCCGTTTGGCTCACTATCAGCACGACCAGTATTTCTATGACCTTTGTGATGAGC
>CAZIXG010000013.1:0-12973 GCA_964543305.1 uncultured Ruminococcus sp. | reverse complement strand
AATATTTTAATTGGGGAGCCATAAAAGAGCTTGTCTTTTCCGGCATTTGGAGTCTCGTGTCTCGTTTAGGAAAACTGCTCCTGGAAGGTCTAGACCTTCTTGTTGCGAATATTTTTATTAATCCTGTTGCTATGGGTGTCCTTTCAATTTCTAAAACAATACCCGGCGTTATGTCAAGCATTGTTGGCAGCGTGGCGGGTGTGTTTTCACCGGATTTCACTATACTTTATGCAAAAAAGCAATACGATGAATTGCTGAAAAACATAAAACAGTCAATGAAAATAATGGGTATTCTTACCAATATACCTATTATTGTGCTAATTGTTTGCGGTGATTTATTTTATTCTCTATGGCAACCAACACAAAATGCCAAACAGTTACATTTGCTCTCTCTCCTTGCTTGCGCTACCATCATTTTTAGCGGAGGAATAAACTGTATTTACAATATTTTCACTGTTGTAAACAAATTGAAAACTAATTCTTTGGTTGTTATTGCTTCCGGATTCTTAACCACTATAATAGTTGTTATTTTATTAAAAACCACTAATTTGGGTGTCTATGCAATAGCAGGCGTAAGCACTTCTATAGGCATAATAAGAAATGTTGCCTTTACCGCGCCATACGGCGCCAAATGTTTGAACCTTAAGTGGTATACATTTTTACCTGATGTTTTTCGACCCGCTTTATTAGTTTTAATATCCACAATAATAGGTCTATTGTTAAAGCAAATTTTTGTTTTCCAGGGTTGGATAGGATTGATTTTACTCGCAGCAATAATGGTTGTGATTTCTGGATTCATTGGTTTATTTGTGATTTTATCAAAGCAAGAACGCACTATAGTTTTTTCCAAATTTAAAAGAGGTAAATAAGGATGTCTAATAATTTTAAGACTGTAATTATTAAATTGAAATATAAAATAATTCAAAAATTTCGTAAATCATTAAAAAGCTTTAAATATTATTTCTATTGGTTACATCCCATTCAAAGGAACAAAATAGTAATAACAAGTTATTTTGGAAAGGGATATGGCGACAATAGCAAATATATAGTGGAAGAATTACTGCGCGACAGCAAGAAAGACGAATATGATATTGTTTGGATTGTTTCTGATATGAGTCTTGATATGCCTGACGGCATTAGAAAAGTATTAACTCGTTCTAACCAAGCGATATTTGAAGAAGCAACCGCTCGAATTTGGATTGATAATGCAAGAAAAAGCGAGTGTGTCAGAAAAAGGAAAGGCCAATATTATATTCAAACTTGGCACGGCGATATAGCCTTTAAAAAGATAGAAAATGATGCATATTCTGCACTTTCAACTAATTATATCCGTAACGCAAAAAACGATTCTCGTCTGGCGGATTTGTTTGTTTCGGGTAACGAATGGATGACACAAAAATACAAAACCTCTTTTTGGTATAATGGCGAGATAGCAAAATGCGGATATCCGCGCCGTGATATTTTATATAGGGGCGACCAGCTAATCGATAAAATCAAGCAAAAATTGAATATTTCACCTGACAAAAAGATTCTTTTATATGCTCCAACCTTTAGAAAGAGCAATGGGGCTGTCGACCTTTCTGTTTATAACCTTGACTGGCAAGGTGTTTTATCAGCTCTTAGTCAAAGATTTGGCGGAGAATGGGTGGGTTTGGTAAGACTTCATCCAAATATTTCTGCTTACAGTAAAGACTTAAACATTCCAGGTAATATAATTGATGTTACGGGCTACCCTGATATGCAAGAATTAATGCTCATAAGCGATGTTTGTATTTCTGATTATTCTTCTTCGTTGTTTGAGTTTGCTGTAACAAAAAAGCCTGCCTTTATCTTTGCAACAGATATTGAGCTTTATAAAAAAGACCGAGATTTGTATTTTAGTTTTGATGAAATTCCTTTCTCTGTTTGTGAAAACAACGATGAACTAATTTGTGAAATTTCAAATTTTGAAGAAACCAAATATGGCGAAAAGCATTTCCAATTTTATCATAATAAACTCGGAATGTATGAAGAAGGCAACGCTTCGAAATATATTGCCAATATAATATCCCAAAAAGTTCATGACAAAAATATTTAATTCTTATTTTATAAGATTGGAGAAGTTTAATGAAACGTGTAATAACATACGGAACTTTTGATTTATTGCATTACGGTCATATTAATTTATTAAAACGCGCCAAGGCTTTAGGCGATTATTTAATTGTGGTTATTTCTACAGATGAGTTTAATTGGGTAGAAAAGCAAAAAAAATGCTATTTTTCTTATGAACAGCGTAAAGCCCTTGTTGAATCAATAAGATATGTTGACCTGGTTATTCCCGAAACTTGTTGGGAACAAAAAATCACCGATATGCATGAATATCATATTGATACATTTGTTATGGGTGATGATTGGAAGGGTAAGTTTGATTTTTTGAAGGATGAGGGTGTTGAGGTGGTTTATCTTTCAAGAACTCCAGAAATTAGTACCACGCAAATAAAACAAGAACTAAAAAACCCTAGCCGTAAATAATAATTGTAATTTTAAGATCTTTAGCACATTTCTTTAAATTAATAATAAGGAGATTATTATGGAAAAACCGCTTGTTAGTATTATCACCCCTTGTTATAACGGCGAAAAGACCATAGCGCGTCTGATGGATTCCGTTTTAAACCAAACCTATAAAAAAATAGAGTTTATTTTGGTTAATGACGGCTCGACCGATAATACAGAAAGCATTGTAAAGAGCTACGAGCAGAAGTTTGCCGAACAGGGTATGCTTTTTAAATATGTTTACCAAGAAAACCAGGGCCTTGGCGGCGCTATAAACACCGGCTTAAAACACTTTACCGGTGAATTCCTTTGTTGGCCTGATGCTGATGACTATTTGGAAATTGACTCAGTATATGAACGGGTTAATTTTTTGATTCAAAACCCAAAATATGCTATTGTAACAAGTAATGCATATATTCGAAAAGAGGACAACCTTGAAAATCCCAGGCTTTTGGTAAAAAAAGTAACCGAGGGGGTCAAACAGGAAAACCAGTTTAACTTAATGCTAAACGGCGATAGTGTTTTTTGTTCGGGTTGCCATATGGTGCGCACTGAGGCCTTTTTAGAGGTGAATCCCAACAGAAGCATTTATCCTGCAAAAAGAGGCCAGAATTGGCAAATGCTGTTGCCTATATACTTTAATTTTAATCGTTATTTTCTTGATAAGCCTTTGTATAATTATATTATTTACAACAAAAGTATGTCGTCACGGGATAATTCTGCCGAAAAACTTTTGTTAAGATATAATGAACACGAAGAGTTGTTAAATTCAACTCTAAAGCAAATCGAAAAAACTCAAAATGTTGATTTGAGTAAATATTTTAAGTTTATTGCCGATAAATATTTCAAACTGCGGATGAGAGTGGCGCTTAAGCAAAAAAAAAGTCAACTTTTTATAGATGAGTATGTAAAAAAACAAAACTGCGTAGGGTTAGACAATTTAGACAGAATGTTTTATTTGCAAAATAAATTCCCCATTTTGTATAGCCTACATAACAAACTTGGTGGAGCAAAGGATTGTTACGTAGAAAAAATTGTTATCAAAAAATTAAACAGATCAAACACACAAATTAAAGCGTGTCACAAATTGGTTTCGGTAATTATACCTTGTTACAACGGTGCAAAATTCCTTGACTACTGTTTTGACTCAATTTTGCGTCAAAGTTATAAAAATATTGAGCTTGTGATTGTGAATGACGGCTCGACCGACAACAGCGAGGAAATTATATTAGGATATAAGACTAAAATTGAAGAGAAAGGATACATATTCAAATACATAAAACAAGAAAACCAAGGTGCTGCCGCAGCGGTAAACACCGCCTTGAAAGTAATAACGGGCGAATTTTTAATGCTTTATGATGTTGACGACATTTTGTTTAACGACTGTGTTAAAGAAAAGGCGGAATTTTTACATAATCACTCGCAGTACGCTATGGTTAGAAATAACGGCTACTATGTAACCGAGAAAAAGCGTCTTGGTAAGCATATATTTATCAACTCTAATAAAGAACTCAAAAACACCAATATATTTGTAGACCTTCTAAAAGGAACTACAAACAATTGGCCCGGTTCTTATATGGTAAGAACTGCCGTTTTGTTTGAGGCTTTATCAGGAAGAGAAATATATACCTCTGCTTATGGTCAAAATCTTCAGATTATGATGCCTGTGGCATTGGCTTCAAAATCGGGCTTTATAAACAAGCCGCTTATGAAGTATTTTATACATTCACAGTCTCACTCACACTATGGTGGTCGTGAAAGAGCACTTGAAAGATTAAACGGTTACGAATCTAACCGTTACGGCGTTTTGAAACAGCTTAATCTCAGCAAAAGTGATTATAACAAATACACCGCTATTGTAAAAAACAAATTTGACAAATCAAGGATTAACTTTGCTTTGTCCCATAAAGATAAAGAACTTTTCGATTTGGAATATGCAAATTTAACAAACAAAAAGTGTTTTTATAAGCTTTTATGGTTACTTACAAAGGTTGGTATATTAGCTTACCATAAACGTTTTTGGCGTTTAACAACAAAGGTTAAAAACGCTTTAAAGAGCTATTACTATGTAAATGTCTGGTGCCATAAAAACACAAAAAATTACTAATGGATTTATTAAATGGAGGTGTTTGATTTGAAAGAAACTAAATATAATTATATTTTTTATAACATTTTTGACGATTATTTTAAACCCATTTTCGGTTCCCTTTCAAATTTCCCATTCGTAAAAATTTTTGGGCGCGCCTTCGATGCAAATCCCGTTATTGAAAAGTTGTTTTTTCTTCATTGGTCTGCAAAAATCAACAAAATTATAAAACTTCCCTTTAAAAAAATATGGTATAAAAAAATGTGTTGCCACAAGTTTGAGGATGATAAGCCTACCTGTTATGTTTTTTTGGGCGGTAAGTATATAACTCAAGAACCGGAACTTTTTAAATATATAAAAAAGCTGAATCCTCAAAATAAATGTGTTGTGTTATATTTAGACATCGCCTCTAAAAGCAATATAAAAATTGAAGAGGTTAAAAATGTTTCAGATAAAATAATCAGCTACGATGCCAATGATGCCAGCAAGTTAGGCATCGAATACCTCGATATGAATTATTATACACCGTTGATTGGTGTTACAACCCCTGAAACATTTGAAAATGATGTTTACTTTTTGGGCTTTGCAAAGGATAGGCTTGATGAAATTCACAACACATATAATTACCTTGTTAAAAATAATGTGAAATGCAATTTCATCATTTGCGGAACCGAGCCTCAAGACAGAATAAGCGGTGAAGGTCTTCACTATCGTTCTCCGATTTCTTATATTGAAAACCTAAACAACGTTAATTCCAGCAAATGTGTTTTAGAAATTATTCAGGGACAAAGCGTTGCTCCCACGCTAAGGCTTCGCGAAGCTTGCACTTATAAACGCAAGTTGATAACCAATAACTCAAACCCCGAATATCTTAAATCTATTCATTCGGATAATATTTGCGTATTTAATGACCCCCTGGAAATTGATATTGATTTCATTAAATCAAACATAAAATATGAAAAATTCAGTAATGAATACTCTTCTCCCATAAAGCTTATTGAGCATTTAGATGAAACACTTTGATATGTTTAATGTTTTCTCTTTTGTTTACAAACAAAACCTTTTTACGATGTTATTTATAATTGCTTGCTTTATTTTTTTATGGATAATTATAGGAAGTATTGTAAAACATCGTAACGCTCTTATATGGCGATTGATGAATTGTGCTTTGCTCTTATTTTCTATCGGAATAGTTCTTTTTGAAACTTTAAATAGGAGCGGCAATGTTTTTGATATTGAGCTTATCCCCTTTCATTTCCTTGTTGAAGCGCGGGTGCAGCCTGAAATTTATCGCTCGGTGTTTATGAATGTTCTGCTTTTTGTGCCCTATGCGGTGGCTGGGAAGCTCGGGAGATATGCGGTGCCGATAACCGTTTTGTTTGCGGCGGTTTTGTCGTCAGGGATTGAATTTTTGCAATACCGCTTCCACCTTGGCAGATGTGAAACCGATGATGTTATTGCTAACACCTTGGGTGCGGCGGTGGGTTCGCTTTCTTATGTTTTATATCTTAAAATCAGATCAAACCGTGAAAGGAGTGGCGGTGTGGCAGGAATTTCTTTGACACAAAAAAATCTGCTAAGTATTTGCGGCACGGCTCTTTTCGGTGGGGAGCTTGGGGCCCATTCGCCCGATTACCCCGAAATTTTAAAGGAAGCCACTCAACAAACGGTGTTGCCGATTATTGAAAGCGTGATAAGAAAGGATTATGCCAACGCTCAGCCAAGAGCCATTAAGGTGGTTGCTAAAAATATCCGCGTGGTGCATGAGCATATTAAGCTTCACGAGCTGATGCACAGTGCGGGCATACCCTATGTGATTTTAAAGGGCTGTGCTTCTGCTCGATACTACAAAGAACCTCTGCTTCGCACTATGGGTGATGTTGATTTTATTGTTGATGAAAAACACTTCCCCGCAGCCGACCGCGCCTTAAGACAGGCAGGCTTTGTGCCCGAAAAGGATAGCGGCAGCCTTCATATCGGCTACCAAAGAAACTTGGGCGGCAAAAAAAGCATTTGCGAAATGCACCGCTCTTTAAACGGAATACCCGCAGGCGAAGTGGGTGACAAAGCACGCGCGCTTTTAAATGATATTATCGACCGCGCGGTTTTTTGTGATGACGGTTATTTCGTTCCAAGCGACTTCCATCACGGTCTTGTTTTACTGCTGCACACAGCCTCTCACCTCACACACGAGGGCGTGGGGCTTCGCCATCTTTGCGACTGGGCGGTGTTTGCTGACTCTTTCAGCGATGATAAGTTTTGTGCTATGTTCGAGCAACCGCTTAAATTGGTAGGCCTTTGGGAATTTGCCCGCGCGCTCACCGCAGTGTGTGTGCGCCATTTGGGCGCACCCGAAAGAAAATGGGCGGCAGGTGTTGATAACACGCTCACCGATGCGCTTATTCTTGATATTTTAAACGGCGGCAACTTTGGCAAAAAAGATATCGACCGCTATAACCAGATAAAATTTATCGCAAACCGCGACGATAACAAGGTGGACTCAAAGCCTGCCTTACTTCAACTCTTTTATTCGCTCAATCAAAAGGCAAAACAGCTTTTCCCTGCCCCCGCTTTGCGCCCTGTGGGTTGGGTAGCGGTTTCGGCGGAATACCTATATATGCTTATTATAGGGAAACGAAGCATACGCGGTATTAAAAAGACAATAAGCGATGCCGAGCAAAGAAAGGCTATTTATCAAAAATTAGAGCTTTTCAAAAATCAATAAACCTTTAAACTAAAAAAACGGTGGAAGAAATTAATCTTTAAATTAATCTTCCACCGTTTTTTGTTTGTTTTATTCACTCACAAGCACCTTTTCGATTTTGCCGATATACATATAATGAAGGTCATCATTGTACCACTTATCAAGCGGCTCACTATCGCAAAAGCCTTCCTTCACAAGCGGTGCGCAATACTGCTTGCGGCAAACAAGCACCAATCGCGCCTGCTCAAAATATGGTGCTTTTTCGCTAAACACAGGAGTAAGCCCCGTAAGCTTCGCCTTGTCAACATTCCTGCCCGACATGCTGCCGCACACCTTATGTATCGCCTTGTTATCGCCATAGAAGCTAAGTGTGAAATAATCCTCGCGGTCTAAAAAACGCTTTGTGTATCTTTGGGGACGAACAAGCGCCACTGCGGCATCACTTCCCCAAATCTCACCCGCAAAGCCCCAAGAGGCGGTCATCATATTATATTCGCTCTCGTTTCCCGCGGCAATGAGCATCCACTCATCGGAAATTGCGGATATAATATTTTCCTTTATATCCTTTGCAGTTATCTCTTTAAACATAAAATCACCATCTTATTTTAGGATTAGCCTCATCGTACTTGCGTTTTTGAAGCTCTATATTTTCGAGCATCATAGCGTGAATTTTTTCACCCAGCTCGGCTGTGTGGGGGTTGCCCGCAGTATCTATCACATCTATCACATCAAAATATACTTGATGGCGGCGGCGGAACATATTCTTAACTATGTTTTTACTGCCCCACATACTACATACTACGATTTTACTTTCGGTTTTAGTAGCAATTTTGAGCGCGCCGTTTCTTATCGGCAACAGCTCGCCTGTTTTGCTCACATAGCCCTCAGGGAACACCGCAACCGAATTTTTATCATCCTTAATAAGCTTGGCGGCGTTGATTATCGTCTTTGCCGCCTCGCGGTTGTTTTCACGGTCTATGGGAAGTCCGTGCATTTTATGAAGCGCCTTAAAAACAAAGGGATATAGGTCATATACCTCTTTTTTAGCTATAAAGGCAAGGCGGCTATCAGGAACCTCGTGAAGTATCACAGCGGGATCGAAGTCGTGAATATGGTTGCTCACCAGCACAAACCGCTCATTCTGCGGGATTTTTTCAAGCCCTGTGCTATGAACGGTAACCCCCGCCAGCGTGAAGGCAACGCGCAAGAAGTGTTTTACAACAAAACGAAAAAATGCAGTATCGCGCGCCTCTTTTTTAAGGCTTGTGCACACTATCATAAGCGCAAAAACCGCGCAGTGTAGCAATATAAAGCACAAAAAAAATCCAAGCAGCATCAGTGGCACCAAATACCACGAATAGCTTTCGCGGAATATATTAAAGGGTATGTCAGCCAGCAGTGTGAGCACTGCCGATGCCACAATATAAAAATATAGCATATTCCCTCGCCTTTCAGTTTTGTTTTCTTACTATCTTATATTCGTCATAGAAATCATAGTAAGGGCAGTTATATGTGCCAAAGCTCATAAAACGAGCCATTTCATCCTCATCGAGGTCTACATCGCAAAAATAGCTTTGAAGCTCATCATCATAAATATAATTGGAGCAGCTTTCACAGTTCGTGCAGCCTTTTTTCATTCTGCTTCACCGCCTGTGGTGGTGTTGCCCGAGGTGTCATCTGTTCCCGTTTCGGGGGGCTCTGTACCCTCGCTATCGCCTGTGTTATCGGTGCTTGTATCGGCATCAACATCGGCACTTGCATCGGTAACTTCATCAGCATCACTTGATGCATCGCTATTCGTACTGCTAACAGAGGAAGTCTCCTCACTTGAAGCAGACTCCTCAGAGGAAACCGCCGCAGATGAGCTTGACTCGCTCGGTGTGGAAACAGTCTCATTCTGGGAGGAGGTTGTGCCTTGTGAAGATGTAACCGAGCTGCTTGTGGTGGTTGAAGACTTTCTTGAGCCACCCTTATACCAGTTATTGGTTTCAATTCCGTTTAGCTCGATATATTCCTCCATAGTCATATCATCATAAATTACGCCGTGAATAAGGTTTGCCGCGTAATCAAGGTCATAATAAATTATTGAGCCGTAGCCTGTGGGGCCTGTCATCAAAAACTCACTCTGATACTCCGCGGGGGGCAGGCGATACTGCTCGAAGGTGGGAGAGGAAAGCAGAATATTAAATGCAAGCCCTAAAATATCAGAATAGGAAAGCGAGGTTTCACTGCAGGGAATAAGTGCCTTTGCAAGCTTTGGATACTGGCTTTTCTTAAGCGTTAACGCCTTATTGAAAAGCTGCTCCATAACATGGCGCTGGCGGTCGGTTCTGCCATAATCATCGCGGGTGCCCCAAACGCTTGTGCAGTTTCGCACACGCGCATATGCCACCGCCTGAACACCGTTTAGCTGCTGCTCGCCCGCATTTTTTATATAATACTCAGAGGCATCAAGCCCCATCTGATCACAGATTTCATCCATACAGTTGTTAAGGTTGGGGTGGTCGTTACCCTTCCACTTAAGCTCATCCTCTGTTATGGTGGCAGTGATACCGCCAACCGCATCAATAATATCGGTCATACCATAGAAATTAACGGTAGCATACTCGCTTATATCAAGGTTGAACGCCTGATTTAAAGTCTTTATCGCATGCTCAGGTCCCTTTGCATAGGCAGAGTTAATCTTGCCGTAATAGGTGTTCCCATCATACTCCATAGGAACAAAGGTATCACGCATAATTGAGATTATCTTAACCTTTTTAGTCTTGGTGTTAAGGCTTAGTATCATTATACTGTCAGAATTGCCCTTAAATGAATTTTCATCACGGGTATCAATTCCAAAAAGCGCAACATTTATTACATTCTTATCTATTGTGCCCGCGTAACCTAAGTCCTCGGGGTTGGTGGCTATGGAATTATAGTTATAGCCGAAGTATGTGAAAAACCAAGTAAGCGCCAAGCAGATTACAAGCACTACCGAGGTAACACTGATAACTGCCGCTTTTTTACCCTTTGTTAGCTTTTGCCACCAGTCACCCACACGCTGAAAAAAGCCCGCTACACCGCGCTTTTTCTTGCGATAGGAGTGAGAGCTGCTGTAAATATCTATACTATCCCCTGCACGCATACTTGAATCGGACACAATATCCTCAAATTCGGCGTTTTCCTTCTGTCTTGAGGAAATGATATCCTCATAAGATTCGTTAAAATCAAAGCCGTAAGAATCGTTTTCTTTCATAGTCCCACCTATTCTAACATACCTTTATATATTTCACTCTTTTTGATACCCGTTATTGCCGCCGCCTGCTTTGCCGCCGCAGATGCGGACATCCCCTCAGCCATAAAGCCGCTACCGAGCTTTACCGCCTCACTAATGGCATACTCTTTTGCTTCGTTTTTCCGCTTTGCGCCCTCAATTATCAGAACTATCTCTCCTCGGGGCGCGTTTTCGGTATAATACTCAAGCGCCGCAGAAAGGCTTGTCCTGATAAGCTGCTCGTGAATTTTGGTAAGCTCACGAGCTATAGCAATATTGCGGTCACCAAAGGCCTCTAGCATATCGCGAAGCGTTTTTACAAGCTTGTGCGGAGCCTCATAAAAAATCATTGTGCGGGTTTCCGTTTTCACTTCCTCAAGGTGTGCGATGCGGCTCGGCTTATTAACCGATAAAAAGCCCTCAAAACAAAATCTACCCGAAGGCATACCCGATACCGCAAGCGCCGTTGCAAAAGCCACAGGTCCCGGCACCGATTCAACTTCTATGCCGCATTCGTGCGCCTCGCGCACTAAATCCTCACCTGGGTCTGATATGGCGGGCATTCCCGCATCGGTAACAATCGCGCAGCTTTCCCCTGCTAAAATTCTTGCCACAACATTTTTGCCCTGCTCGTTTTTATTATGCTCAAAGTAAGCAAGCAGAGGCTTTTTTATTTCAAAATGATTAAGCAATTTAAGCGTTACGCGGGTATCCTCGGCGGCGATAAAATCCACCTCGGATAATATGCGCCGAGCGCGCGGAGAAAAATCCTCCAAATTGCCTATGGGAGTGCCCACAACATAGAGCTTTCCTGCCATTATATGTAAGCCTCCTTATAGCTTCCATAAATTTCCAACATTTCCGCGGAAAAAGAGCCTTTTTCATCCTCAACATAAAGTGTCGGCTCAATGGTAAGACCTGTGTTTCCGCATCTTCTGCCCTCGCAGAGCACAAGCCACGGCTTTTCGCCTGTTCTTTGAGCTACCAAACGAAGTCTTTTAGGCTCAACCTTATATTCACGCATAAGCGCCATTAGCTCGGCAAGCCGCTCAGGACGGTGGCACATACAAAGTCTGCCGCCCGTTTGCAAAAGGCGCGCGCCCACTGAAACTATATCCTCGAGGCTGCATTCAACCTCATGCCGTGCAACACTTTTAACACTATCGGGATTTTTAAGTCCCGCATTCGGTGCTTTATAGGGCGGATTGCAGGTAACAAGGGTGTTTTCCCCCATTGGCACCTTGCCCTTTAAGTCCTTAAGGTCAGACAAAACGGGGATAAAGCTATCGAAATCAAATTCTTCCTTTGTTTTGCTTGCAAGCTCTATCGCTTCCTTGGAAATATCAACACCGTACGCCCTTTGACATTTGTTGTCGCGCAGCATTAAAAGCGCGATTATGCCGCATCCCGTACCAAGGTCAACCAATTTGTCGCTTTTCTTTGCCTTAGCAAAGCTTGAAAGCAAAACTGCATCTGTGCCAAAGGTGTGATGAGGTGACACATAGATAAACTTTCCCTCGCCTATCGGCTCACGCTTTATGCTTTGGTCCATTTTACGCCCTGTGGTGTATCCTCTAGGATAATGCCCATTTCCTTTAATTTATCGCGAATTTGGTCAGCAGTTTTAAAATCCTTTGCCTTTCGAGCTGCAGTGCGCTTTTCAATAAGCTCTTCTATCTCGCTATCAAGAGCTTCTGTTTTGCGGTTATAAACCAAGCCTAAAACGCCTGTGAGCTCATCAAACGCTGCGGCGCACGCATTAAGCGCGTTTTTCTCGGCACCGTTTGCTATAGCAGTATTTATATCACGAACCAATGAGAACACAGCAGCCAGTGCATCGGCGGTGTTAAGGTCATCCTCCATAGCGGTGATAAATTCGTTTTTGCGCTCAGCAATAAAGGCGGGCTCCTCTCCGCCCTCAGGTGCATTAGAAAGCGCAAAATCTATATTGTTGCGGCAGGTATAAAGGCGCTCAAGCGCGTTCTTGCCCTGCTCCAATATATCAACAGAGTAGTTAATAGGTCCTCTATACTGTGAGGAAATCATAAGGTAGCGGATGGGCTCATAGCCGTACTTTTCGGCAACATCGCGAACGGTGAAGAAGTTGCCCAGCGACTTTGACATCTTATGATTATCAACATTAATAAAGCCGTTGTGCATCCAATAGTGTGCGAACTCGCAGCCATTGGCACACTCGCTCTGCGCAATTTCATTTTCGTGGTGTGGGAATATAAGGTCAAGACCGCCGCAGTGGATATCGATAGTACGACCTAGATATCTACCCGCCATTGCAGAGCATTCGATATGCCAGCCTGGTCTGCCGTTGCCCCAAGGAGACTTCCAATAAGGCTCGCCCGGCTTTGCGCCTTTCCAGAGGCAGAAGTCCATCGGGTCT
>CAZIXG010000012.1:0-13263 GCA_964543305.1 uncultured Ruminococcus sp. | reverse complement strand
GGCGTATCCGCAGCAGCAGCAGTTGCAGTTGCAGCTCCCGCAGCAGGCGGCGCAGCAGCAGTTGAAGAGAAGACTGAATTTGATGTTGTTCTCGCAGAGGCTGGCGCTGAAAAGATTAAGGTTATTAAGGTTGTTCGCGAGATCACCGGTCTCGGCCTTGCTGATGCAAAGGCTGTTGTTGACGGCGCTCCCAAGACCATCAAGGAAGCAGCTTCTAAGGAAGACGCTGAGGCTATCAAGGCTAAGCTTGAAGAAGTTGGCGCTAAGGTTGAGCTTAAGTAATTTAATACTTAATAAAGCTTTAAACACCCGCAGAAAATCTGCGGGTGTTTTTATATTTCGCGCCGTAAGGCACACCAAAATTTTTCATTATTCATTTTTATATTCGGGAGGGATTGCCTCTCCCGAAAAAACCTAACAAAACCAAACGGGAGGCGAAACGCCTCCCCTACATTTTAGATATTAAATACTAAACGCTAGACAAGATTCTTCATCACTTCGTTTTTCAGAACGACATTTTTAATTTCCAATGCATCGGGCAATTCGTGAATTGCCGTTACAATATGGCTTTATGTTTTTATCGTAGGGGCGGGCGAAAATCGCCCGCCCCTTCAAAATTAATCTCTAAGCTTTCATTCTAAGCGCAAACGAAGGAACTTAATTGCTAATTGCTAATTTTATTTAACTATGCACAGTGGTTTTTTCTTTTTGCTTTGTTTCCTTCTTTTTCTTGAAAATCTTAGAACGGAAAAGAATTAAATTCATAACAACAAAAAATAGGCAAAGAATTATGAATGTTAGTATCGGCTTTTGAGGTGCGAGGGTTGCCAGCAGCATCATCGGGAAGCCGAACACTATGGCGGGGAAATTCTGATAAACCATATTATCGGCGGCGGGGGTTTTAAAGTCGCCATCTATCTCACGAAGCAGAATTATGCCTGTGCTTGCGGTGCCTGTGAGCATACCGTACATCATCAAAAATTGCTCCTGCGGATATTCTGGGAAGAGCGTTTTTGCTATCCAAAGATTATAAAAATATGTGATAACAAGGCCCACAACGCCTAAAATCAGCATAACGCCCCAATATTTCTGGAGTATACCAAGGCGAATTGCTGCAATACCTGCCACAACCATTACATCAAAGAAGAAGTTGCTCACTCTTGTCATCAAAAAGTCATTGATATAATCCTTTTTAATTGCGCCCGCGCGCTTAAAAAGATTCATCACAAACTTAACAAGCGTTGCAGATAGCACACCAAGCAGGAAGTTAAAGCCATAAACCACAGATTTCATACCGGGCAGCAATTTTCCGAGCAGAATCATTATAATAAAGGTAAGCATATATGCGCCCATGACAAGCGCTACCTGAACGGTCATTTTATCCATACTGCCCTGCATAGGGATTTCGTTATCGCCCTGCACCTTCTCTAAGCGAAGCTCTGCCTCATCCTCACCGTAAATCTTGACTTTATTACGCCTTTTAAGGATAGTAAGGTGGATAACACCGCCAAGACTTGCGCTCAAAAATCCAAGAGCCGCAATAGTAAGGCCAAAGCTTTTTCCGCCCTCAAACCCAAACTCGGTTTCATAAATATTGCCATAGTTCATAGCCTGACCTGTGCCCTGACCGTAGCCAAAGGGAAGCAGAACGCCTGCCGCCGAAAAGAAGCCCTTTATAACCATTGCCACTATCATAGTGATGCCAAAGCCCACTACCGCCTGAAGCAGATAGGTGGAAACGGTAGTAACGCCCGTGTTGAAAATTTCAACGGTGCGCTTTTTTGAAAGCTTGCCCTTCGCCGCCTTAAAGGAGGACGCGATAAAGCCTAATGCCAGCGTGTGATATGTAACGGTCTCAAGTGTGGCATAACCGTTGCCACCAAAAAAAGCGGATTCAAACAAAATCTCCCCCGTTACAAGGTCATAAATACCCGCAACGATTAAAAGAATCACGCCGCCAAGCACCGAGGTAGGAATAAGTGATGCCCTTAGGAATTTTATTCCTCTTTTTATAATATTTGCCGCGAGCAGACTGAGAAGCAAAACGCTCACAAGGTTGATGCTACCCCAGGCACTAAAGTCCCAAAAATTTTCCATCGCCGTTCTCCTTAGTCAAATTCTTATACCTATAAAAGATATTTACATATTTAAGCCCGTTAAAGCGCTTATCGCTTTTAAGCTGATAAAGCTTCTTGCCTATATAAATATTAAGCTTGTTTCTGCCAAGCACAGTTATCGCCGAAACATCCTTGAAATAAAGCTCTAACGGATGCTCACCCTCTATGATTATGCGGTCACCGTAAAGGGTGATTTGTGCATTTTCACAAAGCTTTTTCTTTCTTTCGTAAACTATAACCTCAGTAAGGGATGCAAGGTCGTGATAAAGCGGAACATCTGTAAAGCCTAAAATATTAAGACGGTTTACAAAATCGCATTGATAATCATACCAATCGGAAACAAAGCGGAAAGGAAACTCTTGTCCCACGCCACAAAGCTCCTTGGTGGGCAGGTGGCGTACCTTTTTGCCGCATTTTTTGCACTCGATTATATCACCGTGGCTTTCGAAGCTTGAAAGCCCGCAGTCGGGGCACACATAAATCGCCCTTTCCAAGAATTCGGCGTTATTTTTATGGTGAAACTCGCCGCTCACATTATTTTCCTTAACATCAATGGAGTCTTTAATAAGCTCAAAAAGCTCATCGTTGCTCATATCCTTATAGCTTTCGGGCTCTATAACACAAGAAACAAGCCCACGCATTTTACCGCGCCGAACAACATCGCTCCAGCGAGGATGCACGCCATAGCCGCCCTCAACACGGAATATCGCTATGGGAAGCCCAAGCTTTTTAGCAAGAGGCGCAATAGCAGGGTTTATATGAACAGGCTTGCCATCATAGGTGCGATTACCCTCAGGCGCTAAAGCAATTGTGCCGCCCTCACGCGCTACGCGAATGCAGTTTTTAACCGCTGCAACATCGGTGGTCTGCTTTCTTATGGGAATGGGCGCCACCAGCCAACGGATAAGAGTTGATACAAAGCCGTTTGAAAAAAGGTCCTCACTTGCAAGATAATATATGGGGCCTTTAAACGCCATACCAACAAAAAACTGGTCAAAGGCGGTTTGATGGTTAAAGACAATGAGATACTGCCTTTTCCCCTGCTCTTTAAATTTTTCCACCTTGATGCCATATCTTATATAGGAATAAGGCTTTAAAATCACATAGAGAATTCTTGTGACTACCCTATGCCGCAGCTTCATCCATTTTTTAGCTGCCATCGTATCCCCCCTAAGACTATATATACATAATTCTACAACTTTTGACATATTTTTTCAACATAAATTTGTTGAAGGCTCAATGCGAATACCCGCACATAAAATCTGTGCGGGTATTCGCATTTAATTTATATGTTTTATCATCGAAGAATACGAAAAGAATATATGGCCGCTAATATCGGGATGTGAAAGGCAAAGCTCTGCCTGCCTTTTTATCACCTGCTCACCGTTTTGCCATTCCTGACGGTCAGGCTCTGATTCGGTGCCTATTTTATAGCTTGCAAGCCCGATTATAAGTGAAGCTTCACCGGAAGCCACGCGTTTTTGCCAGTCCTCTAAAAGATTTTCAAATTGATATTCGCACTCAGGGTAATCAAACCCAAAATAAAGCTGAGGAATTATCCAGTCCACACAACCGCTTTTTATCCAGACATCAACATCGGCATAAAGTGCATCATAGTTCTTTTGTGCCGATGCCGCGGGGCTTACGCTAAACACTATATCCTTATCCTTGAATTTTACCGCCGTGTAAACACCGCTTATAAGCGCATTCACATTAGCCCGCCTCCAATCAGAAAGCGTGAGCGGTTTTTCGGTATCAGTGCAATATTTTTCATAAAGCGTTTTATCAAAGCTTTCATCCTGCGTGGGATAAAAATAATCATCAAAATGGATACCATCAACAGGGTAATTTTCCATTATCTCGCGGATGCCGTCTATAATAAGGCGACGAACCTCACCGGAGGCGGGGTTAAGGTATATCCCGCCTGCTATGCAAACATTACTGTCGTTTTCCGCAGTTTCATCATTAAGCCATTTATAGGCAGGGCTTAAAGGGTTAAGATTGCTTATATCACTATCGGCAGTGCGCACCCTATAAGGATTTATCCACGCGTGAAAACGAATGCCGTTTTTATGGCACTCCTCCAACATAAAGGATAATATATCGAAATCATACCCCTCGGCGCTTTGGCGCAAGGGAAAATATTCCGATGGATAAAGACTGTCACAATAGGCGCGAATGTGCACAAACACATCGGTGATTCCACAGCTCTTGCAGTTTGAAATTGCGTTCTCAAATTCACCCTTAAAATCCCCATATGCCAGCATATTATCAAGCTCACTAAAAGAGAGCCATACGCCTTTTATGTAATCGGTTTTAGCACTTTCGCCCTCACTGCCGCCGCCTTGAAGCGGCGAGCAGGAGCACAAAAGCATCAGTGCTAATGCGGCGCACAATATTCTTTTCATAAATACCTACCTTATATCTGTTGTGAGTTTATATTTGAATTTCATTCCGTATACCGACATCGGCGCCTCGGCGCTAGCACTAACGCTGAGCCTTTCTGTAGGCTTCATTAGCGGAGTTATCCTCACAGTACCCAAGGTCTTTGGCAGATGAATGCTTCTGCGGCAAAGCTGAGTGTTATCAGTAAGGGTTATATCCACAGCGCCTTCGCTGTTAGCGGTTATATACACCGCCTCAATTCCTTTATACCTTTCAGGGTGGTTAAAGTCAAACATTTTTGTGCAAAAGCTGCTTTTAATATTTTCCTCGCATATTTCAACGCCATCGCCATAGCAAAGAAGCCTATCCTTATCCGAGGACATCGTGAGCAGATAAAAAAGCCTGCCGCTATCATCGCAGCCTGCCACAACTGTGACGCCCCCATCATTAAAGCCTGAGCTTATCGATAATGACTGTGGCAGCTCCCACAAATACCACGCGATACCCTTATCGGTGTTGCGAAGCGTGGAATATGCCGCCGAATAGCCAAAACCCTGAACTTTGTAATCCATAACAAGCGCCAGCTTGCCGCAAACGAGAATATAGCAGCCGCGGTTATCAATAGCAACGGCTTTTCTTAAATCCTCTCTCTGAAATTCTTGAAATTTCGTATTTATATCCATCGAAATTTCATAAACATTATTTTCATTGCCATAGGTGGTTGTGGTAAGGGTGTAGACACCGCCTGATGAGCTCAGCCATACAAGTCGGTTGCCGCAAAGCCGCACCGTATCGGGACAATCGCAACCGATGGTCGTATGCACTGTTTGTGATTCCAGTGTATCGGGCTCTAAAAATTCATCGTTTTCCCCTAAAATAGTAGTGCTTTCAAAAAGAGATTTTCCTTCGGTTACATTTATACGGTAAATTTCATTCG
Organism: uncultured Ruminococcus sp.; assembly: GCA_964543305.1. GTDB lineage: Bacteria > Bacillota > Clostridia > Oscillospirales > Acutalibacteraceae > UBA737. Next base: position 7,824 of record CAZIXG010000012.1, on the reverse strand, counting down.
ACTTGAAGGCTATTAGCTTATTGCTTTGCACGCCAAGTGCCGTAACCGCGCTTGTGCTCTCTCCCACTATCGCCTTTGAATTTTTAGGGAAATAAAGAGGATTTGTGAGTCGGGCGGAATATACCTCATGGGGATTCACAGAGTTTCCGCAAACATAAACTCTTGAATTAAACACAGTGCACCGCTTTGAGCCTGCTACCCTTGCAACACCGTTTAACACAGTTTTTACTGCCGTTATCATTATATTGTTTGTGCTGCAATAGGGCATAATCGGAACTGAACAATACCCGCTTACAGTGCTAAACCAAACACTGCCGAGCTTTCTATCACAACTTACAGTTACCTGGTTGTCTTGAAAGGTTTTAGTATCGCTCGTTCCCCCAGCAGGTATCACCCATTCGGTATAGCTTTGAGAATCTTTATAAACTCTGCACACAACAGGCTCATCTGCATCAAGATTTGATACGGGCAAACGGAACATACTTGATAGTCCATCTGAAGTAAAATACGCCTTGAAATGACCATCCAAAAGGTTTCGCTGCTCAGGCTCTATGGGCGCATCATAATTTATACCGCTTAACTGATGCGCCTCATTATACCTCGTACCTTGACCGTTAGCATAAATAACAGGCACATAAAATTCGCTTGAAACCGACTGCCACTCACTAAGATCCAATGATGCTTCATAAACTGCATACGAGCTTTCCCCGTTGCAAGACCTTGTGATAAACGCATATATACCAGAGCCCACAGTAGGATTACCTACCACAAAAAAGGCGTTTATGGGCTCGGCAAAATAATCGCTTGTTACCCTGTTAAAATAAATTTCACCTATCGACCTTGTGCTTGATGCACTCACAAGATAAAACTTCATTATCCTATAGGAAGTGATTTCACCGCAAATAAGATATGCTAATCGCCAAGTTCCCTCAGCGGTGGAATATATTGTATCTGTTATGGTTAAATTCTTAAATTGAGTTAGCGTTGTATCCAGCAGCTCAAGCGGTTTATCAAATATCGGAGCGAATCCGCTTCGGGTGGAAAGTCTGCCCTTGTAATACCACATATTTTTGCAGTCCGAAAGCTTTGCATCATCAATGGTATCGGCTATCCGATCAAACGAAACGCCGCTATCAAAGCCCGATACATTGTATTCCAAAGCATCCTTTTTTAGAAGTGATGGATATTTCATCACACATCCCCGCCCTTCGGTAAAACATCGCTGACAATAGCCCTCTTACCCTTTGCGGCGGCGCGCTTAGCATTATAAATGCTCGAAAACACAGCATTTTTATCGCTGTCTCCATCTATTAAGGATAGAAGCATCGCAACGCCATAAGGGGTGGCTGCAGCCGAAGCGTCATCAATGGGGATTTCATCAAAAAGGTTATCGATTGCCTTGGCACCGCAAAGGTCGTTTGTTATTTGATTTATAGCACAAAGAGTCCGTTCCTTAAGCCCGCTGCTATCCTGTAATTTACGGGAAAAATCGGTGTAGCCAAGAAGGGAGACAACTATGTCAAATATATCGTTACCCGTCAAGAGAAGCCACCTCCTCACTTTCAAGCTCCGCCATAAGACCTTCAATATCAGGCACAACGCCCTCGGGCAGTCGCTTCAGGTACTGACGGCGGGTTATAACGCCCTTTTCATAAAGCGAGTTTAGTGTGTTCACGCTTTCTGACACACTGTAAACCGTATCAGGGCCAACAGTAATTTTTGCAGTGAGGTAAAGATTTTCATACCTTGAAGCGCTAAACGGCATATACCACACACCGTTTTCATCCTCAATTTTAATATATCTGTCACCATACTGGGTTATCCAGAAATCTGCCCAAATGCGCGCGAGCTCTTCGGTAAAGCAGTAAAATCTGTTTTTGGTAAGTGTTAGGGGCATTATGGCAGCATTCCTAAGGGTTATAAGCGCGCTTGCATTATTAGGCTCGCTATCGCCAAGAGCCGCCGCGTTAGCGCCGCTTTGTGTTAGTGTGTTATCTATAAGATTATTAACATTATCGCCGAATGCGGCGGAAAAATCGGGCGGTGTTACATACTTAACCGCACCCTCGACATCCTCGTTACTGCCATATATCTTTATTATCTGGCCTGGATCATTTGTTATATCAGCGGTTACAGTATCGCCGTTTACCACCATTATGGGCATTCCCATACTCATCGCCGCCCACACATTTGCGGTTATCATTCGGTTTATCGCTATCTGGTTGGGTATAAGATAGGTTATTTCACTCTGGCCATAGGCAAGGCCGTTTCTATCCTCAAAACGGAAAAGCGCTAGCGGATACATTCTTAGTCTTGTGTTAAATTCTCGCCTTATCATCGCTTTTTCGGTGCACTTAGCACACATAATTTTACTGCCGCCATTATCCTTATATTCGCGCCAAAGGCGGGTAAGAGTAAGCACCTTTCCATCATCACCATCGGGCTCTATGAGGGATAGCGTGGCGTTATCGGCGCCAAAGCGCTTGGCCTCTTGGCGAGCAGTGGCTACATCCATTCTTGAAGCTAATATTATATAAGGCTGGCGCTGAACATCCTCACAATATGGGTCACCAAAATAAACATTTTCAATATCAAGCACCTCGCAATTGATATCTCCCCTGATAGGTGCGGCTTTTGCATCATCGGAATAAAGTCCTGTTGCAACATCGCTGTCCCAATAGGTGTAAAGCACCGAGCTTCCGCTGATATATGCCTTTTTAAGCACCTTCATACAAAGTGCATCAAGCCCCACTCGCTCGGCGGTGAGCTTGCGGTAATCAGAAAGCGCGGACATTATAACATTTATTTCATCTATTCCCACATTACCGCCAAAAGCAAAGTTGTTGTCACCCGCTATTTTTTGTCTTAGCTTCTTAATTTCGTGGGAAGCGGTAGCAATGTTGGGTATACCATCGGCGCTATAGCTCACAGATATAGGTGCGCCCACTATCTGCGACATTTTGAAGTCGCCTATTCGCTTTATTATATTGTGGCGCACAAGCGGGCGGTCGTTACCGCATTTAGCGCCATACCACTGGTCGCCCGCGTAAAAGCGCTCGTTTATTTTGGTCTGCTCATAAAGACCTTTATCGCCTATTGAGCTTTTAAACTGAACGCCGCTTGTATATTCTTTGAAAATATCGGTAGGATTTAGTTTCATACATTTCCTCCTTTTAGCCAAAGCATTTAAACTCGAACCAGATTTGAAAGACGAATTTTCTGCTGTGGCTTCGTTAAAATACTCGCAAATCCGTTAGGATTTGCTGCGTTTTGTGCCTCGCACACCAAAAATCAGTTATTTGCAAAATTTTTCAACCTTAAAGGTGCGGTTTTTTGTGTGGATTTTGGATGAAGCGAAGCCCATAAGGCTAATGCCTATGGGTAACAATGAGCCAAAAGGCACCTAAAAACCGCCCTTTAAGGCTGGTTCAAGTTTAAATGCTTTGGCTGAAAGGTCGGTGGTGTTACCCACCGACCGTATTCAAATTGCTGCTTATTCCACAGTAACTGTTGCAACCGAGGATACAGCCGCATCAATACCGTTAAGTCTAAGCTTAACAAAGTAGTAGTGTGTGCCTGCGGTGAGGTTCTCGGGTAGCTGGTAGCTGGCGGCAGTAGCACCCGCTACCTTAACAGCACCGCCGCCGTTTATATCGCCTGCTTTATACCACTGGTATGAAAGAATGCCGTTTTCAGCCTCGGCGGTAACAGAAAGTGTTCCGCTTACATTACCCTCGGTAGCGGTAATATCAGAAGGCTGAGCAGTTACATTCACTTCGGGAGAAATCCACGCCCAAACTGCATCAAGGCCGCTTTTTTCTACGAATACATCATAGTAGATGCGGTAATCAAACTTATATGCATCGGCATCGATGTTCTGCTCGGGTGTGAAGATGCGCATCTGCTCGGTCTTTTTAACAAGGTGAGCGCCGCGCTTGGGGAGAACGAGCATATATGTGTGCTTTGCGTTCTGTGCGGGAACGAAGCCGCCTGCAGCATCGCTTTTGAAGCTATAAGCTGTCTTCATTCTTTCGGATACAACAGGGATAAGAGCCACACCGTTGATGCTCTTAACCTTAATGTTAATCTCACCCTGTTTGAATTCAGAAACTGTTATCATTCGGGCGATTTCATCAGAGTTCTGCAAAGCGGCATACATTGAGCTATCAACAAATGCCACAAGCTCCTCATCGAAGCCGACGATGCTCTGCACCTCGTTTATAAGGTCGCAAAGAGCCTCATACGGCTTATTTACTTCGCCATCCACTGTGTTAGCTCTGGTTGCCGCAAGACCTGCAAGCTTTGAAAGCACATAGGCATCACACTCGGGAACAACCTTTGTTCTGACATACTCGCCCAAAATCTTGCCCGCAAGAGAAGCGATGCCTGTTTCATCCATATCCTCGCGGTCTATCTGCAGAGAACGGGCTCTGTCCATAGACATAGTGTAAGAGGTGTTGCTTACAGTAATCGCGCCCCTTGTGAAGCCTGTGTCGCGGTCATAGTCGGCAAGGCCCTGAAAATCAACATCGGGTATAATTACGGTTTTTGCACCTACAAACTTTGTAGCGAGCGCGTTATCGGCAAAAAAGCCTGTAGCACTCTTCTGTGCGAACACTTTATCAAGCTCCTGCGAATATCTCGCAGCGTTTTCAATTGAATTAATCGACATTTAAAAAACTCCTTTTCATTAAATAGAGCAGCTTATCTGCTCCAAAGCCCCTTTAAAAATTCGGCGCTTACGGCATCGTGGCGGGAATTAGCACTTGAAAGCGAGCCGACACTTGAATTAGCCGCGGCTTTTTGCGCCGCAATATTCGCCTCGGCTGCCCTTTCCTGCTGCAGGCGGTATCTCAAAAAGCAATTAAGCAGGTTTTCGCCCGTAAGACGCGACTTTTCCAAAACCCCTTCGGGAAGCTCGGATTCATCCTTGATTTCGGGGAAAAAGCTTTGCAGTTCACCCAAATCCCCGCTTGATTCACTCTTATCTGCTTGCAGGCCGATGATTTTATCTGCTAACTGCTCATTGCCGCCGCATTCCTCTAAAACCTCGAGCCTTTTTGCCTGCGCCTGATTTTTTTCAAGAGCGGTTATAAAATCTGTTATACTGCTGCCATTCACACTCGCCATTTTGCGAAGGCGCTCAAGGTCAGATGAAATCATATCAAACTTCATTCCCTTTTGCGCGAGTGTTGCAGCCTCATCCGCCGATATATGGCGGATTTCCTTATTGAATTTTATAGGTATAGTTATGTCATCTACGGCAGACTGCGGTATGGTGGCTGCAGTGTTCTGAGCCGCTGGCGTATCGTTGCCCCCTGGTGTGAGGGCTTCATTTACTTGGGCGTTTTCTGTCATAATATCCTCCTTGTTTAAACGGCAGTCAGTTCTGAACACTGCCGTCATAGCTTAAAAAATTGATGTATTCCTGCGGTAGATGACTCTGCGCGTTATCGGGGAAAGCCTTTTTGGTTGTAGCCGTTTTGAAGTACGGCGGATTATAGCCTAAAAGAAAGCCCGCAAAAAACACAGTAGCTCCCGCAAGAAGTGAAAGCGCAATGCTCATATATTCCAACCTCCGTTTAAATCCTTGCCGGTAATACCGGCGGTGTAGCCTTGTAACTGATTTTCTATTATTTTTTCAGGATGAAAAAACTTAACATCGCAAAAGGCATAACGCATCGCATCACATAAATGGTTATCGCTATCCTTTGGCAACATCCTACCGTTTTCCCTTGGCTTTTCATCATAAACATAGCTTGAAAGCTCCCTTATCATATTCACGCATTTTGGGTGCACGGTTATCTGATACTCGTTTATCTGCGCAATACCGTTTAGCACGCTATCCCTACCTTTAAGGCTAGGAGCTATCCTTGATATACCCATTCTTTTAAGGTCATCGTTAGATTTTGGCTCCGCGCAGTCGGCGCGTATTCTCTCCTTTTGATAGCCGCGGCGCTTTATCTCGGCGGCTATATCGCAGTTAAGCATCCTTGTGCGGCAGAATTCATCATATATGTATATCTGCTTACTTTTTGGATTTACCGCCAGCGCCACAAATGCGGTGGGATCGTTGCTATAGCCATAGTCAAGACCGAAAAAGCTTTTCCAGCAATAACGCTCGCTATCAGGTATTTCCACTTCCCCTATATGCCAGTTTTCAAACACAAGCCCCTCGGCAATTCCCCAATTTCCAAGTCCTGCCACCTCATATTTGCGGCGGTCGGTCTGTTTCATCCTCTCAAAAACCGCGCGGTCGGTGTAATCTAAAAACTCGTTGCAAAGATAGTTGGTGGAAAAGGTAGAAACCTCGGGGCTTTCCGCATCGAAAAACCGCTTTTTAAGCCAGTGAGCCGCGCTCCAAGGGTTAAAGGTGAGCGTGGTCTGCTTAAAAAGGTGGGGCGGAACATTTCCCCTTGGCACCGAAAGGTCAAGCTTATCAAAATCCGCCTGCGTTGATATTTCAAAAGCCTCCTCTATCCACACGAAATTGAGGTATCCCTTTGAAACGGTGGTTGAGGCAAGCTTTAAAACATCATCAAACCCGCGAAAAAGTATCTTCTGCCCCGTGGGCAGATAGCACATTTCCATAGGGGATACTGTGTTGCTCCACAGATGTGAAACGCCCAGCCGCTGCTGCGCCCATTTAAGCTGTGCGAAGGTGCTATCACGATGGGTGTTCATCACCTGACGGACCACAAGCAGGTTGCTATCCTCATACTTCATAATACGGTAGATAAAGTTAAGGGCTGTGGTGGCGCTCTTTTTAGATGCTTTGCCACCCTTTAGCACGCGGTATCTGGTTCTGCAGCTCCAATACCGCTCGTACCCTTTCCCTACCACCTTCGATAATCTTATCTCAGATGTCATCAATTATCGTTACCGCCTTGTCAGTGCTTTTTGATGCGTTATTTTGACTTAGAATGTTACAAAGCTCCTTTATGGCAGAAAGGTCGCCTGATGCTGCTTTTTTATAAATTGCAATTGCGAGCGCGGCTTTTCTTGTGGGCTTTTTAAGTGTGAAGCCCTGCTCTTTAAGCGAGCTCTCTTCCGCTTGCGGCAATTTTTCTTCAAGCAGTGCTTTGAGCGCAGAAGCTATTGCGCTGTTTTGTGTTTTCATAAGCTTCTCCTCCCTGTCACGCCAATATATTAAGCCAATAAAATGCGACTTTCACCGACAAAATGCAATCCTTGCTTTAAGGGATAATTTGTTGTATAATATTTTCCAAAGAAAACGAGGTGTTTTTATGCATAATTATCGCAAAACCGTGAAGCTAACGCTTGTTATCACCTACATATCTATGATGCTTTTAGTAGCGGCAGTAATAGCTCTGCCCTCATTTATCACATGGTATGTTGAGGTTAAGGGCAGGGACCAGAATCTCCCCGCTATCGTGATGCTAACCTGCTACCCTTGCGCACCGTTTGTGGGTATGGCTTTAATTTCGGTGCAAAAAATGCTCAAGTGCATCCTTTCAGGAATTATTTTCGGTGATAAGAATATCAGAGCCTTAAAAACGCTTTCTTTTTGTTGTTTAGGCATTTCACTGATAACGCTTGTGGCAGGCATCTTTTATAAACCGTTTTTTGTTGTGTGTTTAGTTATGGCCTTCTGCTCGCTTTCAGTTAAGGTAATAAAGGAAATATTTGAATTTGAGCTTCAAAGCCGAAGAGATGAAATTTTTGAGGATATGAGGGAAAATTATGAAAAAGACAATAATATCAGTAATAGGTAAGGATACCGTTGGCATCACCGCCAAGGTGCGTGCCGCTTGTGCAGAATGCAATATAAATATAGTGGATATAACCCAGTCGGTTTTGCAG
>CAZIXG010000011.1:0-13783 GCA_964543305.1 uncultured Ruminococcus sp. | reverse complement strand
GCTGGCTTCTGTGGAAGCGAGCGACATCTGCTCACTTATCTCTGCCGCGGGACTCATAAGCTCTGCCAGTGTTACGCGATAATCCTCAAGGAAGAGCACCTTCATCTTATCGTTTACATCGCGGTCATTGTTTATAACGCAGGATAGCTTATAAATCATCTGAATTATCTCTTTAGCGAAGAGATAGCCCGAAGCCGCCTTCGCACCGAAAATATAGGTCTTGGGTGTGAAATCGGCGTTTGGATTTGCCTTTAAATAAAGATAATCTGTGATAATGTGAAGCGCGTTCATATGCTGGCGCTTATATTCGTGAAGTCTTTTCACCTGCATATCAACCACAGAATCGGGGTCGATAATAACGCCCATATTATCGCGCACATAATCTGCAAGGCGGGCTTTATTGTTTCTCTTTATCTCGGCAAGGCGTTTAAGCACGGTTTTATCGTTGGTATACTTCATAAGCTTACTGAGCTCTGCCGCGTCCTTAATAAAGCCATCGCCAATAAGCTCGGAAATAAGGGCTGTGAGCTCGGGATTTGCCTGACACAGCCATCTACGGTGGGCAATACCGTTTGTAACATTGGTGAATTTATCGGGAGTCATCTTATAGTAATCATTGAAAAGCTCATCGGTGATAATTTTACTGTGAAGCTTGGACACGCCGTTTACAGTGTGGCAAGCGGCAACGCAAAGGTTTGCCATTCTAACTACGCCGTTTTGAATTATTGCGGTGCGCTCTGCAAGGGCGAGGTCACCCGTCGCCGCCACAACCTGCGCGCGGTAGCGCTTATCAATTTCCTCAACGATTTGGTAGATGCGGGGAAGTCTTTCGCGGAAAAGCTCTATTTGCCAGCATTCAAGCGCTTCGGACATTATGGTGTGGTTGGTATAAGCTACGGTGCGGGTAACAATATCCCAAGCCTTTTCCCAAGAGTAGCCGCACTCATCGAGCAGCAGACGCATAAGCTCAGGTATTGCAAGTGTGGGGTGGGTATCGTTAATATGAATTGCAACCTTTTCAGGAAGATTTTCAAGTGTGCTATAGCGGCGCATATGGCGGTTGAGTATATCCTGAATCGAAGCTGAAACGAGGAAATACTGCTGGCGAAGTCTTAATGACTTACCCTCGATATGATTATCCTCGGGGTATAGCACCTTCGAGATAGCCTCGGTCATAGCGCGCTGCTCAAGAGCACGAACATAGTCGCCCTGATTAAATGCCGACATATCAAAATCCTGACATTCAGCACTCCAAAGCCTGAGAACATTTACGGTCTTGCCATCCTTACCCGCAACCTTAAGGTCATAGGGCACAGCGCGGACATTGTGATAGTTCTTGTGCTCAACATGGTGGTAGTTGTTATCCCACCAGTCATCAATATATCCATCAAAATGAACATCTACTGCAGAATGTGGGCGCTCCTCAAGCCAAACCTCACCGCCTGGGAGCCAGAAATCAGGCATCTCTGTCTGCCAGCCCTCAACAAGCTTTTGGCGGAAGATACCAAGCTCATACTTAATGCAGTAACCCATAGCTGAGTAACCGCCTGTGGAAAGTCCATCAAGGAAGCATGCGGCAAGACGGCCAAGACCACCGTTGCCAAGACCTGCATCAGGCTCTAATTCAAAGAGCTTATCAAGGTTTACGCGGTAGCTTTTCAGCGCCTTGCGCATATTCTCTGTAAGGTCAAGGTTATAAAGATTATTCTTAAGTGAGCGGCCCATCAAAAATTCCATACTAAGGTAATAGATGGTTTTTGCTTCCTGCTCATCAGTCGCTTTTTTAAACTGTGCCTTGCGCTCGCTCATAATATCAAGAAGCACAAGCACTGTTGCTTTATAAAAAATTTCATCTGATGCTTGCTCGGGTGTTACACCGAAATTGTGCGAAAGCTTGCGCTCAAGCGCAGCTGAAAGTTCTGTTGCCGTGTACTTTTTCATATTAGCATCTCCATAAAAATTATATATTTATTATTTACTATATAATAATACAATATTCACAGCAGTTTTTCAAGTATTATAAAAAGAATATTTCAACAATATTTGTCGGCAAAATGCACAAAAAGGATTTTTTAAAAAGGCGTTTTTTGAAAGTTTTTATGCAAAAGATACAATTTTGAGCAAATTTAAAATTATAAGGAGATGAATTAATTAAGTTTTAGGTTGATAAAGCGATATAAAATGTGTTATTATTTAGCAAAAGAGCCTAAAAAAGGGATGATTTTATGTATTTTAAAAAGGCTAAAGCCGTTTGGGGCAAGGAATATGTTGGTGAGCGCAATGTTATGCTTCGCTTCACTGCCAAAATACCCGAAACAAAGGATACTACCATAAGCATCGCGGCAGATTCTCTTTACCGCCTGCATATAAACGGCGAAATGGTAGCTCATGGCCCCGCCCGTTGCGGAAAGGGCTGGTGGCGAGTTGATGTGATTGATATATCAGATACTCTAACACGACAGGAAAACACAATAGAAATCGATGTTTTAAACCACGGTGTTATGTCTTTTGAATACATAAGACAGCCGGCATTCCTGCAAGCGGAAATAGTTAGTGGCGATACTGTGCTTGCTGCTACAGGTGTAAATGGTGATTTCACCGCGCGGCTTAACCTTTCCAAACAAAGGGTGATAGATAGATATTCCTACCAGCGCCCCTTCCTTGAGGCATGGCAGCTGCCTGTGGAATATTCGCACAGTGTTGAGCTTTGCGAGGTTGGCGGCATCAATCTTACTGCCCGCGCCTCTGATTATCCCGCTTTAGAAAGAGTTTATCCCAAGACCGCTATTGCCAACGGTAAATTTGACTATAGCCGTGATTACGGTGAGGCTCTGCCAAACGGTCGCCACGAGTTTGAGGACAGACCTGATTTTTCATATAATACAGATGAAATAGAAAAGCTTTGCCGAAGGATACAGTACACTGTTAACACCGCAGAGCTTGAAAACACTAATGAGGCTTGGAGCGCGGATAGCGAGTTTGCGCTAAATCGCGGCGAATTTAGAAGCTTTGAGTGGGCGGCAGAGGATACAGGCTTTTTTAGTTTCAAGATATACTCCGAGGAAGATTCCCTTATATATATTATGTGGGATGAAATTCTTATGGAGGGAGATATTATTCCTCAGCTTCACACAAGGGATTGGACCAATGTTCTTCCCATAAGGCTTAAAGCGGGCGAGCATAGCTTCACTGCTATCGAGCCGAGAACGCTCAAGTATGCTAAGGTATTGTGCGCCGAGGGCAGTGTGAAATTGAGTGGATTATCACTGGTGCAGTATATAAACCCCAACGGCAAAAAGGCAAGCTTTATAAGTGATGACGAGGCACTTAACCGCGTATATAACGCGGCGGTTAACACCTTTGTTCAGAATGCGGTTGATATATTTATGGACTGCCCCTCCCGCGAGAGAGCGGGCTGGCTTTGCGATAGCTTCTTCACAGGCCGCGCCGAAAAGGACCTCACAGGCGGCAACAATATAGAGCACGATTTTATCGAAAACTTCGTGCTTGCCACCGATTTTCCCGACCTGCCTGATGGCATAATGCCTATGTGCTATCCTGCGGATGTAATGGGCGGCGAGTTTATTCCTAACTGGAATATGTTCTTAGCTATAGAGCTTGAGGAGTACCTTGAGCGCACAGGCGACCGCAGTCTTGTTGATAGCGCCAAGGATAGGCTTTATGCGCTGGAAAGCTATTTCGATGGCTTCTTAAATAAAGACTGTTTACTCGAAAAGCTTGAAGGCTGGGTGTTTGTTGAATGGTCGCAGGCGAACAAGTGGGTGCAGGATGTAAACTTCCCATCAAGTATGATGTACTATGCTATGCTCAAATCAATGGCAAGAATGTATAACGAGCCGCAGTTTGATGCAAAAGCCGAAAAGATAAAGGCGGCAATTTTGCGCCTATCCTTTAACGGCAAATTCTTCCGCGACCATATGGTATATGACGAGGAAGGAAACCTTACCACACCCGAGGATATAACCGAGGTTTGCCAGTATTATGCTTTCTTTACGGGCATTGCCGATAAGCAAAGCTTCCCCGAGCTTTTAGAGATTATCGCTCACGATTTCGGTGCAGGGCACAAGTGCGAAAAAACGCATCCTGGTGTGTACCCCGCCAATGCATTTATAGGAAATTATCTTAGAATGGAAGTACTCGCGGCAGGCGGCTACCGCTCTCAGGTGCTTCCCGAAATCAAGGAATACTTTGATTATATGGCATGCCTTACAGGCACACTTTGGGAGCACGATAGCACCTCCGCCTCCTGTAACCACGGCTTTGCTTCCCACGCGGTGCACTTTATCCTTCGCGACTGTCTGGGCATTGAAAAAGTCGATGAGCACAATAAAACCATATATTTAAATCACGATTTCACAGCGCCTAAAAACTGTGATGCTGTCTTCCCGCTCAAAGGTGGAGAGCTCACCATTTCCTTCAAGGATGGCATTCGCGCAGTAAAATGCAGTAACGGATATATAATAGAATAATTATTGTGGTAAAATAAAAAGGATTTTTAGAAAAGAGGGACCGAGTATGAAATTTCAAAGGATAAATTTTGAAAACAGCAATATGCTTAGTCCCTTTCTGTTTTCCCGCGGCGAGTTTTCCTGCGAGCTATCGCCTGTAAATCTTATTGTTTGGGGAACGCTTTATAACAACCAATTTTGCATAGATGATAACATATTATTTCTTAAATCAGGCGGTATAGAGAATGTTACCTATTCATTGCCCTTTGGCGATACGAAAAAGGGAATGGAGGCGCTTGTGAAGCACTGCGGCGCACTGCCGCATATTTGGGCGCAGCAGGGTGAGCGCTTGGATAAATTTGTTTCGCTTTATGGTGATAAATATAAAATAACCGAGGCTCGCGACGGCTTTGATTATATCTATAAATCCGAGCGGCTTATAACCCTTTCGGGCAAAAAGCTTCATTCAAAGCGCAACCACATTTCCGCGTTCACAAAGGCGCACGAATGGGAGTATGAGGATATAACAGAGCAAAATATCCCCGATGTGCTCGAATGCGCCGATAGGTGGTATACCGAAAATAATCATCGCCTTGATAAAAAAATGGAAACCGAGCGTGCGGCTATTGATTTTTTGCTTGAAAACAGAAATCCGCTTCGCGTTTTGGGCGGAGCTATCAGAGTGGATGGCAAAATCGTGGCGTTCACCCTCGGCTCACCCATAAATGATAAGGTTTTTGATATCCATATAGAAAAAGCACTCGCAAGCTTTAGCACCGCATATACAGTTATAAACCGCGAGTTCGCCGCGCATAACCTTAAAAATTATGAGTATATCAACCGCGAGGATGATTTGGGTATTGAGGGGCTTAGAAAAGCCAAGCTTTCTTACCACCCCGATATTTTGCTTAAAAAATATGTTTGCATACCCTTGAAGGGAGCTGCCTTATGACCGATAGAGAAAAGTGTCTTGCAATTTATCATGAGGCTTTCGGCGTAGCCGAGGAGTTTGATAAAGCATTTTTTGATTATTATTTTGATAACACCGAAACCCTTTGTGTGGGCGGTGAAATCGTTTCAATGCTTTTTAAAATTCCCTGCACAGTAAGCTTTCAGGAATGCGAACAAAAAGCATATTATATTTATGCCGTTGCCACCGATAAGCGCTATCGCGGACAGGGGCTTATGTCGCAGCTTATAAATAAATGCTGTAACGAAAAAGATGCATTGTATTTTTTAAAGCCTGTAAAAGAGAGCCTGATTACCTTTTATGAAAAGGTTGGCTTTTATTGCGTGGATGCCATAAGGCAGGGCAGTGCCGATGCCTATGTTGTAACCCACCAAAACCATCAAAAGCTATCCGCTATGTGCTCTCATCCTGCAGATAGCTATACTCTTATGATGCGCGGAACACAAAAAAGAGAAATAAAAAAGCTTTGCTTTAAGGATACATTGGAATAAAAAAGCACCCACTTGGGTGCTTTTTAAATGAATAATGAAAAATTAATGTGTGCCTACGGCACGAATATATATTGTTTCTCATCGCGAAACACATTAATTGCTAATTGCAAATTATTTAATATCTCTGTTTCTCATATAATAAAAAATATACTGCTGCACAATGCCCGCAAAGGGCTTTGAGCTTTCGGGAATCCCACCGTCAAAGAGCTCTGATATGGCGCGCTTTATCCACACATCCTGCGGAAAAGCCTCTATGTGTTGGAGACCGAAAAGCAGCACACAGTCCGCAACCTTAGGGCCCACACCCTTTATTTTCATAAGCTCCTCGCGCGCAGTGTTAAAATCAGTGTGGCGAAGGGCTTGAAGGTCGATTTCGCCGCCCGCTACCTTTCTTGCCGCATCAAGTATGTATTTCGCGCGAAATCCGCTTCTGATGGGCGCTAAATCCTCAACTGTAAGTGATGCCAGATTTTCGGGGGAGGGGAAGGTGTAACCATTCTCTATCTTATCGCCAAAACCCTCGCAAAGTCGCTCAATAATTCCCTTTATTCTCGGAATATTATTGTTTTGGGAAATTATAAACGAGCATAGCGCCTCCCAAGGCTGTTGATTTAAAATTCTGATGCCGCTACCAAATTCGGCGGCAGTGCGAACGGTTTCGTTATCGCTCACGCTCTTTATTATATCGGCATAATCGCGGTCAAGGTCCAAGTATTCCCGCCAAAAGTCTTGAAAGGTCTGTCTATCGGTGCCTTCAAGCACAATGCACTCGCCCTCGCGGTATACCCTAAGGCCTTTGCCATCAGCAATACCACGCCAGCCGCCCGCTTCATCCTCATACCAGCGGAAAGCCTGACCGCAGTCAAAGGTTTGAGCAAGGTCAAAATTTTCTGCATTTTCTATGTATATTTTATCATTTTCAAAACGAATATCCATATCATCACCTTTACAATTATACTTAATTTATGCTACAATGTAAACAATTAAAAAAAGGAAGTGACACTATGCGTGACGATATTTGCACCATACCCGTCTCCGAGGTGTTTGAGGTGAGCGATGGCTGCCCGATATGCCGTATGCATCACACTGTTGAGGAGCATCTTATAACCTATATATTAGGTGACGCTATGATGGAGCCTGATGTTAGAATAGAAACCAACCGCTTGGGATTTTGCCCCGAGCACTATGATAATATGCTATCCCACCGAGGCAGGCTTCAGCTTGCGCTTATGCTTGAAACCCACATCAAAGAGGTCTCAGAGGAAGTGTTTTCTAAAAAGCTTTTCGTAAGCGCCGATAAAAAAGCTGAGAAAGCTAAAAAGGTATCCTCCACCTGCTTTATATGCGATAAGGTGAATTGGGGTATGAGCCGAATGGTGGAAACTATATACCGCTGCTATGAAAAGGAAAGCGATTTCCGCAGTCTTTTCAATAATCAGCCACAGTTTTGTATGCACCACTTTGAACAGCTGATGGCAGGTGCGGATAAGCGCAAGATGCCAAGATACTTAAGCGAATTCAAGGAAAACCTTACCCGCATCACCGCCGATTATGCAAAATCTCTTTGTGAGGATGTATCCAAATACTGCTCAATGTATGATTACCGCAGAGCGGGCGCCGAAAACAAGGATTGGGGCAACAGCGCCGATTCTGTTCAGCGCACAATTTCATTTCTAACGGGTAAAATTGTCGAGTGATTTACATAAAATCGACAAAATAATATGAAATTGCAACCAAACCGAATGAAATTATCCCCATTTCAAGCGAGTTTTCCACCTTATCCACCGAGTTATCCACTTTTTTATGTTAACTTGTCCGTAGCCAAAATATTCAAATTGTATATAACTTCCAAAACTGCCAAGACTATGTTTATATAACAGAAGGGCGGTAGTTTTGTGGTAAAGGGAGTAAACAAAACAGTAATCGAAGTTAATAATACGGGCAGTAAAATATTTGATAGAATTGTGTTCTATGTAAACCCTGCATACGGAAATCTTAGCGCCAAGCACCTAAGTCGTGCGGTGAGCAGCTTCACATTCCAGTTTGATAGCAGGGCAGGGAACGGCTATAAAAGCCTTCGCCGCAAAATGATAATGAAAAGAAGGCTTATGATAGCCTCCTTTTTGGCAGTAGCATTAGTGGCAGTTTTGATAACGATAGCCCTTATATTATGAAAAAAGTGTTAAAAATGCAGGAAGTGCCCACGCGCTTCTTGCATTTTTTTACATTTGATAATATAATGAATATTAATATTAGGTCTCATAACGAGGTGAACTATGAACAGTATATCAAAAAGCGGATTTAAGCTTATGGGCAGTATGCTGCTGCTTATCATTCTTTGCTTCTTCCTTTGCATTTCGGTGAATGTTTTGTGCACCGCGATTTTCACGAAGGATATCGGCTATGCCGCCTATGGCTACATAGAAAACGAGGATGATACCGAGTTTCTTTATGAATACTATACTGCTGATGGTGAGGATGCCAAAAAAGCAGAATACGAAGCCTCAGGCTACACCGTTGTAACCAAAACTCTGCGCTCAACCCTTTCGGGTGTGGGCAATGCCGTGTATCTTACCGCGTCACAGATAATATGTATAATCCTTCTCGTTTCAACCGTTGGCTCACCTGTTTATAAGCTTGGCTTTAAGGATAGCAATATGGTGCGCCGCGGCCATATGCGTGAGGACCTGTTCAAGGGCTTTAAGATAGGCCTTGTTGCAAATATTCCGTTTTTCGTGATGTATGCGATATTGGTTGCTATGGGACTGGGCGTGATGCCGCAGTTTTCGGTATCCTTTTATAAGCTGCTTAATAGTCACCTTTATTCCTTTATCCAGATAATCGCAGGCGCAAGCTTTAGCGTTGGGGAGCTTAGTGTTATCCAGTATGTGCTGCTGCTTGTTATTCAGCTGATAATGCCTATAGCTTCGGCTATCATTTATATAATGGGCTATAAGGGTGTTAACCTTACAGAAAAATTAATATACGCTAAAAAAGAGGAGAATTAAAACCTATGGCAGGATTTTTTGGTTTTTTTAATAAATACGATAAGGAAGGCCCAGGCATCGCAAAGGATGCGCCAAAAAAGAAAACCTTTGTGGTTTTCTTTGAAAGTTATTTCCGCAATTTTTGGAAGTTTATCCTTATAAATGTTGTTTACACCGTACTGTGTGTCCCTGTGCTCACCCACGGTATGGCTTGCGCGGGAATCACCAATGTTACCCGCAATATCGCGCGTGATAAGCATTCCTTCGGCATTAGTGACTTTTTTGAAACCATAAGAAAAAATTTAAAGCAGTCCTTGGCGGTGGGCGTGATTAATAGCATCATCACAGTGCTTATTGGCTTCGCGGTGTATTTTTACTATGCCTCCTATGCCGAAACCGCCTCGCTTATTTCGGCTGCAGGGCTTGCCGTTGCGCTTTGTGTGGCAGTTGTGTTCTATATGATGAACTTCTACATATATACCCTTATGATAACCTTTAATTATAAGCTGAAATTACTCTATGTAAACAGCTTTAAGTTTGTTATCATAAATCTTAAAAAGAATATCCTGTGCGCACTGCTGCAATTTTTAGTGTTTGGTATATATGCAATTATTCTGTATTTCTCACTGCCCTTTATCGAGCTGCTCACGCTCGAGCTGCTGCTTGCAATTTTGTTTTTTCCCGCATTTATTTTCTTGATGCAGCAGTATTTTACTTTCCCCGCGATAAAGAAGCATATTATCGATCCCTATTATGCCGAGCACCCCGATGCCGATATCGAAAAGCGCCGCGACCTAGGCCTCGAAGTTGAGGAAAAGGAAGAAGCTACCTTTTCGGATGAGCGCATCCTGCCAAGTGAAGAAAATTAGCAATTAGCAATTAAAAAGCACCTGCTATTAAAAGCAGGTGCTTATATTTGATTGCTGATTGCAAATTGCTAATTGCAAATGATCCAAAAGAAAATTTTACGCTAAAAAATTTTAAAAATCTGTATTTTTGAATTTTTTACTGAAAAAACACAAATTTTTTAAATTGGCTATTGCTTTTTTTGTTAATTTGCAATATAATAACCTTGAAATATTGTAGCGTTCTTTATCGGTGCCAACCTTTATTTGGATGCTGCATTTTTTACCTGTGAACAACAGGGAAATTAATGATTCTGCTTCAATGCAGAGAAAGGATGATTTTTCAATGAAAATCAATTTATTGAAAAGCGGAAAGAATGTACTTGCATATGTGCTCGCTTTCTGCTTATTGGCAGTGTCTTTATTCACCGCTTCTGTTGTGGTAAGCGCCGCTACAGTGTGGGAAGGTACTGCTGACACAGATTGGGAAGGCAATGGCACTGAAGCTTCTCCCTACATTCTTTATACCGCAGAAGAAGTTTACGGTATGGTAACTTCAGGCGGTAACGGCAAATATTATAGGATTGCCGATGGCGTAACAGCCCTTTATTTCAACGATGTTGAAGGTATGACCAAAGATCAGGCTACAGCTTTCTTCACAGGTACCACCACTAAGAATAGCTGGTTTACCGGCGATACCCCTTTCAGTGGTACTTTTGATGGTAACGGTGCTACTCTTTACGGTCTTTATAGTGTTGATGATTCAGGCTACAACGCTTTCATTAACTATGTTGTTACCGATTATGCAGCAACCGTTAAAAATGTAAATTTTGACCTTTGCTATTTCGCAAACACCGCTGCATCAACAAATCCATGGACTCATGGCTCAGGCGTTGTTTTTGGTAGAATTAATAAAAACACATCTGTTCCGGATGGTTCATCTAAGGCAACTGCAACTATTGAAAAGGTTAAGGTTGCAAACTGCACCACAACCTCTCACAACGGTGCCGCTATACTCTTCGGCACAGCAATTAGTGCTTCTATAAATCTTGATAGAGTTATAACAATCAATAACGATTATACAAGTGATAACGCTTCAGCCAGTGCAGCAGCATTAATAATCGGTGGCTCTGGATGGTCATGCGCAGGCGGCACTCTTTCAAATGTTGTTATCACAGAAACCGGCGTTACTATTCCTACTTCGCAGAATGTAAGCAATTTCTTTGTTGCATCTACATCAGCGTACACTGCAGGTACTGTTAGAGATAATCAAACAGATTACTTCACGAATGTTACTCAGGATCAGATGAAGGGCGCTGCTGCCAAGACCAATATGCCCGGTCTTACTTGGGGCGCAGGCGGCTTCAAGGTTGGCGCTGAGGGTGAATATCCCTCCTTTGCTGCAGGCGAAGCTTATACCGGTTGGGATGGCAAGCCTTCCACAGGTCTTGAGCTTCTTGATCCTACACAGGAAAACAGTGAGTCTAACCCTTACTTAATCACCTCTGCTGCTGATATGCTTTATCTTAACAGGGCCGGTGGCGCAAGCGCTAACGCTACTGATAATGCTACCGCAGGTAAGTATTATAAGGTAGCTGACGGTATTAAGAGCATTGAATTCAACCCCGTATCTACACTTACCACAGTTGATGAGGTTCAGGCTTACTTTGAGAATGAAGAAAACGTTCGCAACGTTTACAACTCTGCAAATGCAAGTGCAAGTATCCATTACTTCTCAGGTACGTTTGACGGTAACGGCTGCACCTTCTACGGTCTTTACGATGTTGAACAAGGCGGCGGTCTCTTCGCAGGTGCAGGCGCAGGCGCAGTTATTAAGAACGTAAGGCTTGCTAATTCTTATATTAATTCAAGTAAACGCGCAGGCGGTATTGTTGGTCAGTTGGGCACAGGCTCTTCTGTTACCGTACAGTGCTGCTCAGTTGTTGATACATTCATTCATATAAGCGGCACAAACACAAATGTTGGTGTTGGCGGTATCATTGGCTACGGCCATGCTGGTGATTATACTATTGATAACTGCCTTGTTGCTGACTGCTCAATCACCATGAATGATGAAGGTCCTACTACTATGCACGCAGGCGGCTTCGTTTCTGACGGTTGGGGCACAACAAGAAAAATTAGCAATAGTATTGCAATAGGTGTCACCCCCAATTCAGACAAAACTTCTGCTATAGCAACATTCACCAATGTTTACACAGACGTTGAATGTGAATACGAAGGCGTAACAGTTCTCACAGATGCTGAGCTTAAGGGTGTAAACGTTCAGCTTGAAGGTCTTGATTATGCTAACACTTGGGTAGCAACAACATCCTATCCTGAGCTTCGTGTGTTCCACGATATCGAGGTTGAGGCTAGTGCAAACGGTCACAAGACTGTTTGTAAGGATACAGACTGTACCGCTAACTTCGGTGATGTTGTAGCTCACAGCAATTGGACCGCAGAATTCAAGTGCGGAACCTGTGCTTATCCTTGTCCTCACGATATGGAGGATAACGGCGAGGCTTCCCCTGCAGAATGCACCAACGCAGGTGTTATGAACACCAAGTGCGGATTAGGTTGTGGCTACACTTCAACCCGCGTTATCGATGCTCTTGGTCACGAGTTTGGCTCAATAATTTCCGCTGATGATGGTAACTGCAGTGTTAAGGGCAACATAGCTTACAAGACCTGCTCTGTATGCGCAAAGAACTTCGCACCTGATGCAAGTGATGATTCTACAGAAATTCTCGCAACTATCGAGAATGCTGACTTCGGTCCTCACAGCTGGGGCGAAGAAGATTCCGTTGTAGCATGCAACGACGTAGCTACCTACTTCAAGAAGTGCAATATTTGCCAGAAGTATGCTTATAGCAATGGCAACAACACAAGCTATGATGAAGAAGATCTTAAGGATGTAGCTCCCATAGCTGCAGATCACTCTTGGGTGGCTCAAGCTCCTAAGACTTCTGAATGCGAAGGCGTTGCAGATATCGAGTATGATAAGTGCTCTGTATGTAACAGATATCGCGTTGGCACAAAAGTAGAAAATGCTCCTCCTGTAATCGATGGCCACGCTTGGGGCAATGAGCAGAAGGAAGAATCTGAATGCGATGATGGCAAGGATGTATTCTATAAGGAATGCGGAAACTGCCATAAGTACCTTGTAGGCGACAGCGTTGTTATTAGCAAGGAAGCATTAGGTCACAGCCTTAATACATTTGAATTTGGTGAAGGCTCAGGCCACTTCATAACCGAATGTGCAGACTGCAGTTATGCAACAATGTATGTTAAGATTGAAACTGAGGATTACTCTGTATTCGCTGATACAGGTGTATTTGCTCCCGGTGTAACAGTTTCTATAGATAAGGATGAAGTTCCCGAAGAATATAAGGCCGATGTGCTTGAGTCACTTGCTCAATTCGATATAGATGCTAAGGATGTCCTGCTTTATAATATCATTGCTCTAGAGCAGAATGGTGACCAAGTTCAGCCTAACGGCTCAGTAACAATTAAGGTTGCAGTTCCTTCAACCTTCAGCACTAATGTTAAGTACTATCATATCTATAAAGATGAAGATCAGTACAAGTGCGAAGAGCTTGAGCTTGATAAGGAAACAGGCGAAATCGTTCTTGATCACTTTAGCATGATCGTTGTTGCTGACCTCGGCGAAGTTGAGGGTGGAGAAGTTGAGGGTGAAAAGGGAGAAGAAAAGAAGGAAGAAACAACCTCCTCTACAACCTCCACAGAAGTTAAGAAGGAAGAAACAACCTCCTCCACAACTTCTACCAACAACACGGCTACCAGCCCTGCTACAGGCGATAACCTCACAGTAATAGTTGCAGGTATTGCGCTTGTTATCGCAGCTGCTTTCGTTCTTGTTCGCAAGTCAAGAAAGGCTTAATCGCTCAGTCGATTAAAAAAGCTAACTAAATAAATTAAAGACCCTGCTTGGAAACAAGCAGAGTCTTTTTTTGTATCAAGAAAACCGCCTGCTAAGCAGGTGGTTCCAAATAGGCTTTTG
>CAZIXG010000010.1:11621-13907 GCA_964543305.1 uncultured Ruminococcus sp. | reverse complement strand
CGTCTCCGCCAAAATTAAGGAATCATACCTTTGGTGTGGTTCCTTAATTTTTTGTGGTGGTGTGAGATCGAACATAGTTCGTCGAAGCAGTTCAAAATGCGCGATAGCATTTTGAAACTGTGAGGTCTCGAGCAACGCAGATTTTCCGCGACCGTTCGGAACGGTCGGAAAATCAAGGGGCGCAGAGTATCTCTCCATAAAATCACAGCACAATAATTATGATGAGGTGCCGTAACGAAGTTTGGTTTTAAATATTCTCTTTGCTTTGCGCAAGGTATGCGGCTCTTCCGCTTTTATAAAGGTTATTACCCTTACTGTCAATTACAACTATAGCAGGAAAATCCTCTACCACCAGTTTTCTTATCGCCTCGGCACCCAGATCATCATAGGCGATAACCTCCGCCTTTTTTATGCACTTGCCAAGGAGCGCGCCGCAACCGCCGATAGCGCCAAAATATACCGCGCCATACTCTTTCATAGCGGAGACAACCTCAGGTGCTCTTTCGCCCTTTCCTATCATACCCGTAAGCCCTTTACAAATCAGTGCGGGACTATATGCATCCATACGGTATGAGGTGGTAGGGCCAGCTGAGCCTATTACCTGACCGGACTTTGCAGGAGTGGGGCCAACGAAGTATATAATACTATCTTTAATATCTAACGGTAAAGCTTCACCCTCAGAAATTAACTCGCACAAGCGCTTATGCGCCGCATCGCGCGCAGTATATATAACGCCCGATATTAAACAACTATCCCCTGCTTTTAATTCCCTTGCCGTTTCCTTGGTAAGCGGAGTTTTAATAGAAATAGCCATTTATATCACCTCCGTTTTATGTCTGGTGACATGGCAATTAATATTAACCGCCACAGGCAAGCCTGCTATGTGGGTTGGATATTGCTCGATATTCACAGCAAGAGCGGTTGTTCTGCCGCCAAAGCCCTGAGGTCCGATACCTATTTCGTTTATCTCATCAAGCAGTTCTTCCTCTAAACGCGCATAGAAAGCATTTTCATTTCGCTTATCGACTTCGCGAAGCAACGCTTTTTTTGCAAGATACGCCGCCTTATCAAATGTTCCGCCAATGCCAACTCCCACAACAATCGGCGGGCAAGGATTAGGACCTGCCTCCTCAACGACCTTTTTAACAAAGCTCTTTACGCCCTGCAGGCCATCTGACGGGGAAAGCATGGCGATTTTGCTCATATTCTCACTTCCAAAGCCTTTAGGAGCAACGGTGATTTCTATCTTATCACCCTGAACAATTTCAAAATAGAGCATTGCGGGGGTGTTATCCCCTGTGTTCACCCTATCCAAGGGGTCGCGGACAACGCTTTTTCGCAAAAAGCCTTCCTCATATCCCCTTCTGACGCCCTCATTTACAGCCTCAGTGATATCGCCGTTTATATGAACATCCTGTCCTATTTTCAAAAACACACAAGCCACGCCCGTATCCTGACATATAGGCAGGTTTTCTTTATCTGCTATCTTATAGTTTTCGATAATCCGCTCTAAAATTTCCCTAGCGGGTGGCCAGATTTCATTAGAACAAGACTGACAAATACATTTTTTTACATCACTGCCTAAATGGCAGTTTGCCTCAATGCACAATTTTTTTACTACTTCGGTTATAAGCGATGCATCAATTTCACGCATAAATCCTTCTCTTTTCACTATATAATATCTACCCCACAAATGCTGAGAGAGCGCGCATAAGTGCGGGACTGCGGGTTGCGGATATATTGTTTATGAATATTACATCGCCTATTCCGCGCTCATCCACAAACTGATTAAGTGTTGCGGGGTAAACCTTCGAGATATAGCGGTAATCGACCACATAAACATTCCTATAATGCTGGGTAAGAAATGCCACCATAGCGTTGCCAAAGGATTCCTTAATAACAAGGCAAGAGCTTTCCTCTGTGATGGTGGGATTTGTCATTATGCCGTATGGGTGGTCACCGCACACAAAGGAGAGATATTTATTCGGCGCGCTAAGGGCGTTACCATCTGACACGATATTACGGTTGGCTTCGCCACCACCCTCTAAGAAGGTGTGGATATACTGTAGCTGGGTTGGGGCATAAGCAAACACTGTATCGGGGGTGTTGCCAAGTTGAGGCTTCTGCCCCGATTCGGCATAGAAAGAGCCCAAAAAGCCATCAAAGCGGTGCTCGGTAAATGCCGAGAGCTCTGCGGGTGCTGTTCCCTTTACAGCCATAAGCTCGCGATAGGCATAATATGCGCCGAGTGCTGTCCAGTGATGGTCGGTGCGGAAATAGATGTAC
>CAZIXG010000010.1:8043-11611 GCA_964543305.1 uncultured Ruminococcus sp. | reverse complement strand
TCATATCGTATACGATACTTTTTCCTGCAAGCATATCTGCCGCTTTACTTACTGCGGCGCTATAGCTATCAGATGCCGCTTGGTTAAAGTTATAATACTCATAAGCCGCGTTATCGACTATAAGCATAGCACCAAGCTGCTCGACTGCGGGAAGCTGCGGCTCGGGCTCGGACTCAGGCTCAGAAACGGGCTCAGATTCGAGTTGTGATTCAGACTCGGTGGTATCCTCATCTTCGGTGTCCACAGGTATCTCATCGCCCTGCTCGACATCACCATGCACCTGAACGCGGTTAATACCGAAGGCGTCTGTAACATATGTATTAAGCTCTACAAGATGGTCCCTTAGGGGGAATGTATCCGAAAACCAGAGGTTTATATCATCAAAATAATCACCTGTTGCCAGCGCTTTAAAGGAAAATTTGGGGAACTTTTGAAGCTCGCGCTTTTCAACCTCGGAATAGCTGGGCCTTAGCATAGGCACCATTGCGGCAACAGATATACTAAGCCACACAATCAAAAAAATACGCACCATATTTATATCAACGATATGCTGAAAACGCACATTACGAAGCAGCTTCATATTATCATCAAGCGTGGTTGCATCCTCAGTTTCATCAATAACGATGATGTTTTTTACATCGTTTGGCATTCTAGCTCCCCCCTTCCTCGAAAATTAAATTATTATTAGAATTGGAAATATAAAAACGGATTATAACTATCCCCTACCAGTGCGGCGGTAGAAAGCAATAATAGTATAATCGGTATCGCTATTCTGCCAACGGCATAAATCACATTGATTACTTTTTTGTCCATAAAGGTGTATCTTAAAAGACTTCCCACCCTTTTAACAACAGGCGTTGACACAACCGCACAGAACAAAAGAACCAAAGCGTTCGAGCTTACAACGGTTGTGGCTTCAAAGCTTGTGAGTGCGTTGCCGTTCATACCGAACATACCCTTAAGCACGGTGATAATCGCATCAAGATTATCAAATCTAAAAAGTATCCAACCAAAGAACACCACAAGGGTGAGATAGATATGCGAAACAACCCTATCCTTAGCAAGTGCTCGGGATAAAAACAGCTTTTCTATGCAGATAAAAACGAAGAAATAAATCCCCCACAAAACAAAGTTCCACGAGGCGCCGTGCCAAAGTCCCGTTAAAAACCAGACCGCAAACAAATTAAGGTATGTGCGCACTTTGCCCTTTCGGTTTCCGCCCAGCGGGATATAAACATAATCGCGGAAGAAGCTTCCAAGCGATATATGCCATCTGCGCCAAAATTCGGTAACACTGCGCGAAGCATAAGGGTAATCAAAGTTTTCGCGGTAGTGAATACCTATCATTCTGCCCATACCTATTGCCATATCTGAATATGCCGAGAAATCTAAATATATCTGCAAAGAGTATGCAAGCATACCCACCCAAAGAGCTAAGACACTTGTATCCTGCAAAGTGGT
Organism: uncultured Ruminococcus sp.; assembly: GCA_964543305.1. GTDB lineage: Bacteria > Bacillota > Clostridia > Oscillospirales > Acutalibacteraceae > UBA737. The sequence goes on along the minus strand of CAZIXG010000010.1, from coordinate 10,150 downwards.
ATTACCGCCAAAGGCAAGTAGTGTATCCGCCACATTGCCCGTTGCATTTGCCAAAATTGCTTTTTTTGCAAGGCCAAAGGAAAATCGCCATATACCATCTGCCACATCCTGAGTGGTGGCACGGCGCTCTTGAAGCTCCTCGCAAACATCTTTATAACGAACTATGGGGCCTGCTATGCACTGGTGGAAAAGGCTTACATATAAAAGCAGCATCCAAAATTTCTTTTGAGCTCCGACATCACCGCGGTAGACATCCACCACATAGGACATTAGCTGAAATGTATAAAAAGAGATGCCTATAGGAAGCATTATTTCGGGTATGCTTTCGGGGAAGCCCGTGAAAAGCTTTATATTAGTAAGGATAAATCCGCCGTATTTAAATACGCCGAGCAGACCTAAATTGACAAGGCACATTAAAACAAGGCCAAGCTTTGCCCTGATAGAATGCTGTGGCTGACACTCTATGTAAAGGGATATGAGCCAGTCCGCCGCGGTCATAAACAATAGCAGCAACACATAAATAGGCTCGCCCCAAGCATAGAACACAAGGGAGAATATAAGCATTACAATATTACGAGCCTTAATGCCTTTAGAAAATTTATAGATTATAAGGTTAAGCGGTAAAAATAAATAGAGAAAAAACAGACTCGAAAATACCATAACATCCCCCCTTTTTATAGAAATTAACTCTTATATTTTACTGTGCGTTCTGCAAGACTGTCAACACACTTTATTCACCAATATATGTAAATCTTGGAAAGGTTTTGCCATCGCGGGTTATATTTTCACAAAACATTGACTTCGGGCGCACCCAAAGGCCGCCATCGCCATATAAAGCGCGGTATACAACCATCTTTTCAAGAGTTTCACTATCAAGCGCTACACCTATCACTTCATACTCATTTCCCTTGAAATGGCGGTATTTACCCAAAATTAAATCAGCCATTTTAAACTCCCATAAAATGCCGCCTGAATTTCATCAGGCGGCGATTTTTTATTATTTCATAAATTCATACATCGCGCGATAGCACATATAAACATCGAACTTTGCAGTGGTTTCAAAGGGTGCGTGCATTGAAAGCACGGGAACACCCAAATCTATAACATCAACACCGAGGTTTGCAATATACATAGCAACCGTTCCGCCGCCGCCTGCATCAACCTTACCAAGCTCGCCTGTTTGCCAAACAATATCGGCTTTATCAAGCATCGAGAGAACCTCTGCCACATATTCAGCCGAGGCATCGGATGTGCCACCCTTGCCGCGGGCACCCGTATATTTGGTTACAACCACACCGTAATTAAGTAGGCTCGCGTTTCTTCTTTCCATTACATCCTGAAAGGTGGGGTCGGTGCCTGCGTTAACATCTGCGCTAAGGCATTTTGAATTTCTTAAAGCCACAGTTTCATCACAACCCTGTGAAGCGCAAATATCGTGAACTATGTGAGCAAGAAAATCGGAGCTAAGACCTGTGTTGCCATCTGAGCCTACCTCTTCCTTATCGGCAAGGATAGCTATTGCAGTTTTCTGCGGTTTATCAAGCTCTAATATGGCGGTGAGTGCGGGATATGCGCAAACGCGGTCATCCTGACCATAGGAGCCGACAAGCGAGCGGTCAAAGCCTATATCGCACGCCTTAGTCGCAGGTACCATTTCAAGCTCCGCAGAGAGGAAATCGCCCTCAACTATACCGTATTTTTCATTCAAAAGCTTCAAAATATTGAGCTTCACAAGCTCGCTGCCCTCATCATCCTTAAAGGGGAGACTGCCTATAAGCACATTAAGCTCCTCGCCGCGGATACCCTCGCCAAGGCTACGCTTGTTCTGCTCGGTGGCGAGGTGAGGTAAAAGGTCATTAATCACAAACTTAGGGTCTGCTTCATCCTCGCCGATATTAACTTCAACAACACTGCCGTCACGCTTGGCAAAAACGCCGTGAAGACTGAGCGGCACTGTGGGCCACTGATACTTTCTGATGCCGCCGTAATAATGTGTTTTAAAGAGCGCCAGCTCCAGCTCCTCATAAAGCGGGTTAGGCTTTAGGTCAAGACGGGGAGAATCAATATGTGCCGCGGTGATGTTTATACCATTTTCTGCACTCTCATA
>CAZIXG010000010.1:0-8033 GCA_964543305.1 uncultured Ruminococcus sp. | reverse complement strand
TCTCATAACCAATAACCGCGAAAGCAACGGTTTTGCCGCGGTTATTAAAGTAAACCCTGTCACCGACAGCATATTTTTTACCAATTTCAAAAGGAACAAAGCCCTTTTTCTCTGCCATAGCAATGGCAGTAGTAGCGGCCTCACGCTCGGTTTTAGCCTTGTTTAAAAATTCCTTATAGCCTTCGCAATATTCCACTGCTTTTTCAAAAATATGCGGTTCGGTGCGAAGCAGACCGTTTTTCTTGCTGTAAAAAAGCTTTTCCTTAAGTTCTTTTGCATTAGGCATTATTTTATACCTCCCAAAATATTTTCTAAAAGATGGAGCATTTTCGGCTCGAAATCCGAAAATTCAGTGTTGTTATAAATTATGTGCTCGGCATTTGCTATATAAAATTCATCCTGCTTGCCTGCATTTATTCGAAGCATCGCGTGTTTTTCATCAATGCCGTCGCGCTGCATTATGCGTGCCTTGCGGGTTTTAAAATCGGCAAGCACTGCAATGGTTGTGTTGCAGATACTATCTATTCCGCTTTCAAAGAGGGTTGGCGCATCAAGCATAACAACTTTAGCATCTATCTCTTTCTTCACAAGCTCTGTGATAAAAGGGAAAATAGTATCGTTTAAAAGCTGAGTTTTCTCCTTCGAGCTAAACGCGCGCTCGGCGAGCAGTTGGCGGTTTAAGGTGCCGTTACTCAACAAAATATCACTGCCAAAGGCTGTTGCTAATGCGCAAAGACCTGCGCTCCCCTTTTCCACCGCTTTTCTTGCAATTTTATCGCAGTCTATAACCTTGATTTGCAGCTTTTTCGCTATATCGGTTACACTGCTTTTTCCAGCGCCTGTGGGGCCTGTAAGACCAATTACAAAGCTCATAATTTTATCACCCTAAAGGCTGCGGCACGAATAAGTCGGTTGTATACTGCAAGTCCCACGCCGCGCTTTTGGGGAGCGTGAACATAAACCGCCTTAACACCAAGCGTATCAACCTCGCGAAGGGTTGCAAACACATTTTTCGCAAGAGTTTTAGGGTCTTTTTGGGTGCCGTAGATTATTTTATGTATTTTTATATCGTCATATTCCTCGGTAAAGCACACCGCCGCACTATTTTCCTTTTCGTTCACAAATTTCACAAAAGAATCAGAGTCGCCCTCAACCAGATAGGCTTGTGTTTTCGGGGCATAGTGCTTATACTTCATACCTGGGGATGCCACCCTTTCGCCTTCCTGAGGCTCAGCTAATACCGCCTTATCGATAATTAAATCGGGCAGTATTTCTCTAAGCTGCTCGGCAGTAACCGCACCAGGTCGTAGCAGACGCGGCTTATCGCCCACCAAGGTTATAACTGTGGACTCCACACCAACTGCACAGTCTTCCCCTATTACCACCGCATCTATCCTGCCATCAAGGTCGGATATAACATGGTGTGCAGTTGTTGGACTTGGCGCTCCCGAAGCGTTAGCAGAGGGTGCCGCCAGTGGCAGACCGCTCACATTTATAATATCGCACGCCACCTTTTCGCTTGGCATTCTCACTGCCACGGTATCAAGACCTGCGGATACGCTATTTGCAATTAAAGGCGATTTTTTAAGCACCATTGTGAAGGGCCCAGGCCAGAAGCGGCTTGCGCACTCATAGGCGCTATCGGGTATATCCACCGCCACCTGAGATAGCATTTCGATATTAGAAATATGCACTATAAGCGGGTTATCCTGAGGTCTGCCCTTAGCGGCAAAAACCTTTTTGATAGCATCATCACTATAGGCTGATGCGGCAAGACCGTAAACCGTTTCGGTGGGTATGGCAACTATGCCCTGCGATTTCAATATATCCGCAGCGCTGTTTATTGCAAAATCATAATTGCCAATAGCATCTAACCTTTTAGTAATCATCAGTTTACTTCCTAACTGTTTTCTTGTTCCTTAAGTGCCTCAGCGCGGTAATATGTGGTAAGGCCATCAACAAGCTCATCTATATCCCCGTTCATAACAGCATCTAATTTATAAAGCGTAAGCCCGATGCGATGGTCGGTAACGCGCCCTTGCGGGAAATTATAGGTGCGAATGCGCTCACTGCGGTCGCCCGTTCCCACCTGAGAACGACGGTCGGAATTAAATGCGGCCTCAGCCTTTTCCTTTTCAGCATCATAAAGGCGTGCACGAAGCACCTTAAGTGCCTTTTCCTTATTCTTAAACTGACTGCGCTCATCCTGACATTCAACCACTGTGCCTGTGGGCAGGTGTGTCACACGGATGGCAGATGAGGTTTTATTGATATGCTGACCGCCCGCACCCGAGGAACGGAAGGTATCTATCTTAAGGTCAGCTACATTAAGCTCAAACTCAACTTCATCCGCTTCGGGAAGTACTGCCACCGTTACGGTTGAAGTGTGAATGCGGCCTTGGGTTTCGGTATCGGGCACGCGCTGAACGCGGTGAACACCGCGTTCATACTTAAAGCGTGAATATGCGCCTGCGCCCTCTATCATAAAGCTTATTTCCTTATAGCCGCCAAGCTCGGTTTCGTTAGCGTTGGTGATGTCTATATTCCATCTCTTGCCCTCGGCATACATTGAGTACATACGAAAAAGCGAGCCTGCAAAAAGCGCTGCCTCCTCACCGCCCGCGCCGCCGCGAATTTCCACGATTACATTCTTATCATCGTTAGGGTCCTTAGGTAAAAGCAGTATTTTAAGCTCCTCAGAGGAGGTGGCTATCGTTTCTTTAGCCTCGCGCAACTCCTCTTCAACAAGCTCCTTAAAATCCTTATCAAGTCCGCCGCCATCCAGCAATTCAAGCGCCTCTTTTTCGGCATTCACTGCGGCGCAGTATTCGCGGTATTTTTCAACTATCGGTGTAAGCTCACTGTGCTCCTTCATAAGGCGGGTGAACTTTTCGTTATCCGATGCCACATCGGGGCGGGTGAGCTCAACGCCTATCTGTTCATAGCGGTTTTCAACCGCTGATAATTTTTCAAACATTATTTATTCTCTCCGTTTGGGGTAATGATTTTTTTAATGCTTTTTTCAACGGTTTTTCTCGGCAGCATAACCTCGTGGCCGCAGCCGTTGCAACGGATTCTGAAATCCATACCTATTCGCAAAACCGTGAAGGTGGTGCTTCCGCAGGGATGCTTTTTCTTCATAAGTATATTATCGCCGACATTAATATCCATACTACCCAACCTTAAACATAACCATAATTATATTTATTATAAAACAATTTCCTTCTAAAGGCAACATTATTTTCTTGAATATATTATATTAAAATGGTAAAATAAAAGCAGTAACGACATAAGGAGACAAATTTTATGCCTTCAGTTAAGATTTTGCATCTTGCGGATCTGCATATCGGCGCCGCAGTTTCAGGGCTTGGCACACGCGCAGAAAGCCGTCGTGCAGAAACGCTTATCACCTTTGAAAGGATAATAGCCTTAGCAAAAGCGCAAAAGGTGGATATACTGCTTATCGCGGGCGACCTTTTTCATTCAAACCGAATTGAAAAGTCCTTTATAGACCGTGTTTTTGAATGCTTTGCTTTAATTCCCGAAATAAAGATAGTTTTTGCAGCGGGCAACCACGACCCGCTGAGCTTTGAATCGCCCTTTACAACACGCGAGCTTCCGGATAATCTGCATATTTTAGACACCGAGGATAGCTTTATTGAGTTCCCCGCTCTATCTACCCGTGTTTACGGCAAATCCTTTAAAGAGGTTTATATGGCGGGGAGCCGCCGCTTTTCACTCGAAACGGATGATAATTTTATAAACATAATGTGCATCCACGGTGAATTAAAGGCGGACCTTAATTCCAACTATAACCCCCTTACCGCGGAATTTATCGAAAACTGCGGTATGGACTATGTGGCATTAGGTCACATTCACAAGCGCACTGAAATAGGCAAAATCGGCAACACCTACTGCGCCTATTGCGGCTGCGGCGAGGGTCAAGGCTTTGATGAGTTAGGCCAAAAGGGCGTTTATTTAGGCGAGGTTTCAAAGACGGGCTGTGATTTACAGTTTGTGCCCACCGCAAAAAGAATGCATATTGCAGAGAATGTGGATATAAGCGATGTTTTAAGCTCCACCGAAATTGCAGACAAAATACTCGAGACCTTAAGAGATAAATATTCTGATAGCTTTGCAGATAATCTTTATAAAATTGTACTAACAGGCAGTATAGACGAGCAGACCGTGATAAATCTTGCCGAAATCGAAAGCCGACTAAATGAGTTTTTATACTTCGCAAAGGTGAGAAATAAAACTCAGCTTGCAATAGACCTTGAGGTTTTGGCGCAGGAAAAAACACTTAAAGGAATTTTTGTTAAAAAGATGCTTGAAAAGCTCGATAGTGCTTCTGATGAAGAAAAGCCGCAGATAACCGCGGCACTGCAGCTTGGACTTCGCGCTTTTAATACGGAGGTAGCTTACGATGAAGATTAGTAAAATTTACATAAGTGCCTTCGGCGGACTTAAAGGTTTCACATTAGAGCTTTCGGAAGGGCTTAATGTGATATACGGTGAAAACGAAAACGGAAAGAGCACCGTTGCCGCTTTTATTAAGGCTATGTTCTATGGCACAGGCAAAAAAACTCAACAGCTAAGCACAAGCATTCGCCAAAAATACACCCCTTGGAACGGCGACAGTATGGGTGGCAGAATATATTTTGAGCACGCGGGTAAGCAGTACTGCCTCGAAAGGCAATTTAGAAAATCTGATTCCACCGATAGAATACTTCTTACCGATATGGATACAGGGGTTTCCACAGAAACCTCCGAAAGCATTGGTCAAAGATTTTTCGGTATCAGCGCCGCGGCATTTGAGCGGAGTATGTTTATAGGCTCCACAGGCGGCTTTTTAAAGGATGATGCCGCTCAAAGCGAGCTGAGCTCCAAACTATCTAATATTGCTCTTACGGGCGATGAGGATATATCCTACCAAAGGATAGCAAAGCGGCTTGAGGGTGCCCGAAACAAGGTTATATCAAAAAGCGGCAGAGCGGGCAGCTTTGCCGAGGATGCGCAGAAGCTCAGCGAGCTTGAAGCGCGTCTTACAAGAGCCGATGAGGATGCAAAAAGAAAGGCAGAAATTAACGCCAACATTGCAAAATTCGAAGCAGAGCTATCAACCATTCAAGCAAGATACACCGAGCTTAAAGGCATAATTGAGAGCGAAAGTGACCTTAGAAACCGCGAAAAATTAGAGAAATTTATCGAAACGCAAAAAGCGCTTGATGCCGTTAACGATACCCTTAAATTAAAGGATAGCAGTATCTTAGGTAAGCCCTTTGCGGCGGCGGTGGGCTTTGGCATCACCAAGTATGAAAAGCTTTCAGAAAGATGCGACCAATTAAAGCAGGATATTGAAAAAATAGAAGCCGCTATAAAGCTGCAAAGCGAAACCTCGCCCGAGCAGATTAAGGCAGAGCTTGAAGCGCTTAATAAGGAGCTTTATGAATTAACCGCCGAAAAAGAAAGCATCACTTTAAAGGAATCGGCCTTAGAAGCAGATTTACAGAGTATTAAATCGCAGAAAGCTACCGCCGAGGGTAAGAAAGCGGCGGCAAATCCAATATTACTTTTGTTATCTATAATTTCCGCTGTTCTTATAGCGGCAGGCTATATGTGGCTTGGAAATACCGCAGCCATTGTGATGACCGCCATAACCGCTTTATTGCTGGTGCTTTCCTTTGTGATAAATCCCACAAATAAAGCAAAGCTTATTAAAATTGATAAAAGCATCGCAGAAAAGGCAGCGGATGTTGCCGATATAAAGAGTGAAAAAGCGGCGCTACGGGAAAAAACAAACGAAATCCGTGCGCAGATAAATAATCTTAATTCCCTGCTTAATACCGATATTGCGGTAAAGGCACAAAGACTGGCAGATTTGCAGGAAAAAACCGTTGCGCTTGAAACGGAGCTTAAAAAGAAATCAGATGCTTTAAATGAGGTTTTGCAGTATTTTGGTAGATATCGCGATGCTAACTCTATTGAGGAAATTAACACCGCTTTAACAGAGATTCGTGAGAAAACCGAAAAGCAGGGCGAGCTTAAACTAAAGCTTTCTTATTTAAAGCAGGATTTAGGCGATATATCGGCTAACGAGGCTGAGCAAAAACTAAGTGCAACCGCTGATACCTCAGTGCCAAACGGTACTGATTTTGAAACGCTTAAATTGGAATTTGAGGCTCTAAGCCAAAAAATCGGCAGTCTGCGCGAGGGCATCACTGCTGGCACCACAGAGCTTAAAACCGCCTTTAAGACTTCTGAAAACCCCGAGGATATACGCCGCGAAATAAAGCTTTGCCGTGAAAGGCTTGTTTTAAAAAAGGCATTTTGCGATGCCGCGGATACCGCGATTTCAGTTTTAGAGGAAAGCTCTAACGAGCTTTGCCGCAGCTATGGCTCAGAGGTTGAGGAGCTGACACTTAGTATATTCAAACAGCTCACAAACGACAGATACAAAAGCCTTAATGTATCAAAGTCGCTTGATATGTCGGTAGAGCCGACAAATATTTTCGGTACCCGCGATATTGAATATTTAAGTCAGGGCACCACAGACCAAGCATATTTAAGCCTGCGGCTTGCTATTTCCAAGCTTATTTCAAAGGAAGAAAGTCTGCCTATAATTTTAGACGATTCACTTTCGCAATATGATGACAAACGAACCGAAACCGCAATTAAATTCTTAAAGGATTATTGCAGCACCACACAAGCACTGCTTTTCACCTGCCACAGTTCAATATGTTTGGCGGCAGAAAATTTCGGCGTGGACATAATAAAACCGTATACTTAAATATCATCAAAAAGAAGTTTTGTATATCACCATTGCAAAACGGTTTAAATACACTCTACGCGTGATGATATACCATTGCTTTCGCAATGGATAAAAAATCCAAGTCGCAAGACTTGGATTTTTTAAGTTATGGGTTTGAAGCCCTACATATTTATTGATATAGCATATATCTTTAGTTTTGTAAATGAAGCCGCTTTATTATCGTTAGCGATTTCATGTTCCCGATATAAAGAGTTATAGTTATGTAATAGTCAGTCTGTCTTAATATACTGATATAAATTGGCTACTTTAAAGTATCAATAAACTCAATTAACTTTTCAAAATCGCCATTTGGATAAGCGGCAATATCAGTATTATTTTTATTGATAAGACAATCTGTGAGCAGAAATACTTTCATACCAAGCTGCTGGGCAATCATATCTTCGGCTACATCGTTACCGACCATCAGGCATTCCTCAGGTACGACATGTAGTTGCTTTATAATTTCCTTGTAGTAATTGAGATTTGGTTTGCAGTAACAAGATGTTTCATAAGTTGTATATAACTCGAAATTGTTAGGTTCAAGCCCAGCCCAACGGATGCGGCTTTCGGTGGCAACCTTTGGAAAAAGCGGATTGGTGGCAAGAGCAATACGGTATCCCTTTTCCTTGATGCGCTTTATCAATTCAGAGGCTTTTGGCTCGAATCCGCAAACATCCTTGATTTTTTGAAAATCAGTCGCATAGAATTCATCAAACATATGGATATCGCTACGAACAGACTCGCCGTAGGTTTTCTTAAGGGTGTCCCAAAAGACTTCTTCATTTGTTTTCTCACCGTTATTCTTAACCATAGCGGCAGTGCCTGCCATAATAGCGGTGGAAAGAATCAACGGGCTGTATCCGGCAGGCTCTGCGGCAAGAGTCAATCCCTTCACATAGGCTTTTGCAAATGTATCCTGATCCATTGGTAACAGCGTGCCGTCAAGATCAAACAAGATGGTGGTAATCATAGTTTTATCCCCTTTCTTTCAGTGCTTTTTCTCTCTTTTCTGTTGCTTCGCGCACCAAAATGTAAACAGTAGATGCAATCGGTACAGAGAGTAGCATACCGACTGGGCCTGCAATGCCTCCGCCTACAGTAACGGCGGCAAGAATCCACATTCCCGGCAGATTCACACGGCTTCCCATTACTCTCGGATAGATGAGGTTGCCTTCAAGTTGTTGCAAGACAACGATAAATATGAGGAAAAATACCGCCTTTA
>CAZIXG010000009.1:0-14661 GCA_964543305.1 uncultured Ruminococcus sp. | reverse complement strand
CTTTCCGCCCAATGCCGCAATAACGCGCTTTAAATCTTGGAAGTGGTCATCAGGACTCATAGGAACAGTTTGTCCATACATTTTGTATGTAACACCGTAGTTGAAGCAGTCGCAAATAATAAAAGCATCAAGACCGCGGGCAGTGTGGTGAAGAACCGCTTTAGCTTCACCTGTGCCGAATCTCGGGCAGTTAGCGTCAACCACGAAAGACTGGTCCTCATCAATGCTTCTCCACTGCTTGAGGTAATAGTCTACCTGAGAAGAGATGTTCTCACAGCCGCGCATGCTGATGATAGCAAGGTCGCCGTAAGGTGTGTGTTTGAAATTAATGCTCGACATAAATTAAAGCCCTCCGCAAACAAAATTTTTATATTTCTCATTGTAACACATTTTTGCCGACATAAAAAGCCTTTTTTACAAAAAATTTTACATATTTTTAAAATTATGTATAAAATACAAATTTCATCCGATCACAATTTAAAAATTAATTGCTATTGCTATTTGTATCTGTTATAATAAACTAAATGTAGTTATTAGTAGTTTGGAGATGTTTAATATGCCTAAGGTTACATTACTCGCTCACACCCCAGACCCCGAAAAAACAGTGGCTTGCGCCGCAAAGCTTTGTTATAGCTCGTCAACTATAGAAAATCTTCGGGATGGCCTAACAGATGAAAAGGCAGCCTCCTTTGTGGATATGCTTGCAGAAATCGGTCACGAAAGTCCTATTGAGCACGCATCCTTCACCTTTGGTATTGAGGGAGTTTCCCGCGCGTTTTTGGCGCAGATAACACGCCACAGAATGGCATCCTATTCGGTAAAGAGCCAGCGCTATGTTAAAGAGGGCGCATTTGAGTTTGTAATTCCACCCGAGGTTGCAGGGGACGATGAAGCTCTCCAAATTTACGAAAAGTCTATGCGCGACGCTCAGGCGGCATACGATAGAATTGCCGAAATACTTACCGAAAAGCATAAGAAAACATTTATGGATGAGGGTAAGGATGAGAAGACTGCCGAGCGCCTTGCTTCCAAGAAAGCGATAGAGGATGCTCGCTTTGTGCTTCCTAATTCCTGCGAAACCAAAATGGTGGTTACAATGAATGCGCGTTCATTGCTTAACTTCTTCCGTCACCGTTGCTGCAACCGCGCCCAGTGGGAAATTCAGTCGGTTGCAAATCAAATGCTCGCCCTTGTTAAAGAGGTTGCCCCCGATTTATTTAAAAAGGCGGGGCCACCTTGCATAAACGGCGCTTGCCCCGAGGGTAAAATGACCTGTGGCAAGGCAGCCCAAATCAGAGAATACTATAAGGAAATGAAATAATGGGAAAGCTTATTGTAATTGAAGGGCTTGACGGTAGCGGAAAGTCTACACAACTCGAGTTATTGCCCAAAAAGTTAGAGGAAAAGGGAATAGATAGCCGTACGGTTTCTTTTCCTGATTATGATAGTGATTCAAGCGCGCTTGTTAAAATGTACTTAGGCGGCAAATTCGGCACAAGGCCAGATGATGTTAATGCCTATGCCGCTTCGCTTTTTTATGCGGTAGACCGCTATGCCTCTTTTAAGGCTAATTGGGGGCAGTATTATAACGATGGCGGTGTGGTGGTATCGGGAAGATACACAACATCAAACGCCGTGCACCAGACCTCAAAGCTACCTGAGGGCGAGTGGAAAGCATTTCTTGACTGGCTTTATGAGCTTGAATATAACAAGGTTCAAATTCCTAAGCCCGATAAGGTTATATTCCTTGATATGCCTGTTGAGGTGTCGCAAAAGCTGCTATCCCACAGATATTCAGGGGATGAGGGCAAAAAGGATATTCACGAAAGCGATGTGAGCTATCTTGAGGCCTGCAGAAGTGCCGCGCGCTTTACCGCCGAGTATTCGGGATGGACAATTATTCCTTGCGCCGAGAACGGACTCCCTCGCAGTATAGAGGATATCTCTAACGACATACTTAAAGAAGTTTTAACAGTTATTTAAGGTGAGTACTTATGGTATATGTATTTTTAGCCAAGGGCTTTGAGGAAGTAGAGGCTATAGCCCCCGTTGATATTCTCCGCCGCGGTGGTGTTGAGGTTAAAACTGTGGGCGTTAACGGAAAGCGTGTGAGCGGCTCGCACGGTATATCTATAAATTGTGATATAACTGTGAAGGAGGCTCAGCTTGATGGCCTTGAGGGAATTATTCTTCCTGGCGGAATGCCTGGCACCACTAACCTTGAAAAGGATGAAACAGTTCAGAAGTTTATAGATTACTGTGCCGAAAAAGGGCTTATAATAGGCGCTATTTGTGCGGCCCCCTCAATACTCGGCCACAAGGGACTGCTTCAGGGCAAAAATGCCGTATGCTTCCAAGGCTTTGAAAAGGAGCTCTTAGGCGCACATATTCTTGACTGCCCCGCCACAAGGGATGGCAACATCGTTACAGGCTGGGGAGCAGGCGGTGCAATCGATTTTGGTCTTTTATATCTTTCTGCAATTACCGATAACGATGAATTTGCAAGGAAGCTTGGCAGAAATATGCGATATTCAAATTATTGAGAAGGAAAATATATGAGCGATAAAAACTTCAATTTAAACGATGATGATTTCGTGATAGGCAAGGGATTTGTTGTGGATGAATCGGGCGAGCCCGCTCCTAAGAAGCACCGCAGCCGAAAAATGAATCCCACGCTTAAAAATGTTATATGGATACTCGCGATAATCGTGGTATCGGTTGGTCTTGCGCTTACCGTTATTTACGCGGGCTCCGATTATTTGGGTATAGGCTTTGGCAGGGGAGAGGACACCGAAATGGATATCCCCTATGGCTCCTCCACCTCAACTATTGCCGAAAAGCTAAGTGATACGGGTGCCGTTAAAATTCCGCTTCTTTTCAGAGTTTATTCGCGACTGAAAGGGTATGACAGTCAGTATAAATACGGTCTTTACACCTTTAACACCGAAATGGGTTATGAGGATATTGCCGAAATGCTTATGAATGATGGCGCAAAGGCGCAAAATGTTACCGTTACCATACCCGAAGGCACAGGTATTAATGACTATATAAAAAATGTAAACGGTGAGGATGTAACCGTTAAGGGAATTACCACCATTCTTGAGGAGGCAGGAGTTTGCACCAGAGCAGATTTTATTGCCGCTATGCAAGAGGTTGAGTATGATTCCAGACTTCTTAAAAACGCCAATGTGGGTAAAACCTATTATGCGCTTGAGGGTTATCTTTTCCCCGAAACATATAACTTTTATTCTTATGATTCCGCCGAATGCGCCCGAATGGTTGTGGAGCGTATGATAGCGCAAAGCGAAAAGCGCATTACAGATGAAATGTTTGACCGCGCAGATGAAATGGGCTACACTATGAACGAAATTCTAACAATGGCTTCCATTATCCAGATGGAGGCGGGTAAGAGCTTCGATGAAATGGATGATGTTGCCGCGGTTTTCTATAATAGGCTTGGTAGTGACAACTTTTTAACACTCGGCTCGTCGCCCACCTGCTATTACGGCGATTCCTTTAAAAATGATGATGGCAGATATAATACCTATAATGTAAAAGGACTGCCACCCGGCCCCTTATGCTCGCCGGGAATTGATGCTATTAAGGCGGCTTTATATCCTACAGAAAACAGCCCCTATTATTACTTCGTTACCGATAGTGATGGTAATTTCTATTACCATAAAACTGATGCCGAGCAGCAGAAAACAATAAATAGCTTACAGCAAGGAAATAAATGGATATATGAGTATTTTGACTGATAAGGCCGTGCCTGAGCTTTTGTGTCCCGCGGGGGACCTTTCAAGGCTTAAATGCGCCGTTGATTTCGGCGCAGATGCGGTGTATCTTGCGGGCGAGGAGTTCGGTATGCGAACTGCCGCCGCAAACTTTAATAATGAGGATTTAAAAGCGGGGGTTGAGTATGCCCACGCGCATGGTGTTAAGGTACATATTGCCTGCAATACTCTGCCTCACGAGGATGAGATTGCCCGCCTGCCTGAGTTTTTAGAATATGTAAATTCAATAGGCGTTGATGCGGTTATCGCGTCGGATATAGGCACCATAGAAATGGTAAAGGAATATGCACCCAATTGTGAGCTGCATATTTCTGTGCAGTCGGGTATAGTGAACAGCGCTACCGCCAATGCCTTTTATAAAATGGGCGCTAAGCGGGTTGTGCTCGCGCGTGAGCTTTCTTTGGAGGAGATAGCAAAAATCCGCGCAAACACCCCAAAAGAGTTAGAGCTTGAAGCCTTTGCCCACGGCGCTATGTGTGTGTCATTCTCGGCAAGGTGTCTGCTTTCAAGCTATATGACAGGCCGCGATGCCAACCGTGGCGACTGCGCTCAGCCCTGCCGATGGAGCTATAGCCTTATGGAGGAAAAGCGGCCAGGTCAGTATTTTGATATTACCGAAACTGAAAAGGGCACTTATATATTAAACGCAAATGATATGTGTATGGCTGGGCACCTTGATAAAATGCTCGCGGCGGGTGTATCAAGTATAAAAATTGAGGGTAGGGCAAAAACCGAATACTATGTGGCAGTAACTGCCAACGCCTATCGCGGCGCGCTTGATAGTCTAAAGGCTGCAGGGGATAATTGGAGCTTGCCTGCCTGGGTAACTGATGAGCTTAATAAGATAAGCCACCGCACCTATTCCACAGGCTTTTATTTCGGCAGGCCCGAAAACGCGCAGACCTATGAAAACGCGGGATATGTGCGCGATTATTCCATTGCGGCAGTGGTTGATGGTTATGAAAACGGCTGCATTTTAGCCACCCTTAAAAATAAGTTCGCCCGCGGCACACGCCTTGACTGCTTAGAAGCGGGAAGCGAGCCGTTTATTATTGAAACCGATAGCCTTATGGATGAGGATAATAACATTATCGAGGATGCACCGCGTCCTATGATGACCATAAAGATTCCGTTTTCAAGGGAAATCAAAGCGGGCTCGATGCTTCGAATGAAAATATAGTTGCAAAATATGTCAAATTATGGTAAAATAATTTAACACGATATAAAAGGAGATTTTTAAAATGAAAAAGGAAGTATTAGTAGAAATTTCAGCTCGTCATGTGCATGTAACAAAGGAAACTCTTGAAACCCTTTTTGGTGCAGGCCATGAGCTTACTAACAAAAAAGACCTTTCTCAGCCTGGCCAGTTTGCTTGTGAGGAAAAGGTTACCGTTGTAGGCCCTAAGGGTAGCGTAAAGGCTTCTATCCTCGGCCCCTGCCGTCCGGCAGATCAGGTTGAGCTTTCTTTAACAGACGCTCGCTCTATCGGTGTTAGCGCACCTATCCGCGAGTCAGGTGATGTTGCAGGTACAGGTGCTTGCAAGCTTGTTGGCCCCTGCGGCGAGGTAGAACTCACAGAGGGTGTTATTGCCGCTAAGCGCCATATACATATGACCTGTGCTGATGGTGAAAAGTATGGCATTGTTGATAAGCAGATAGTTAGTGTTAAGATTCCCACCGAGGGCAGAGCGTTAATTTTTGATGATGTTGTAGCTCGTGTTAGCGATAGCTATGCTCTTGCAATGCACATCGATACTGATGAAGCTAATGCCGCAGCCGTTCCAGGCAGCTGCATAGGTGAAATCCTTGCATAAGGATAATATTGGACTTTATATTCACATACCCTTTTGTGAAAAAAAGTGCGCTTACTGCGATTTTTATTCTTGTATTCCCCTGGCGGATGTTATAAATGAATATTTATCGTCACTTGAAAAGCAAATTAAAAAATGGGGCGGCGAACTGGGCTGCCCCATTGATACTCTTTATATAGGCGGCGGCACACCATCATTGCTTGGGGATAAGATTATCCCGCTTATTGAAAATGTGAGAGATAATTTTTGTGTTAGTGAAAATGCCGAGATAACCGCCGAGCTTAATCCTTGCAGTGCGGAAGGCTTTTTGCGCTCGGCGCGTCTTGCGGGCGTGAACCGCCTTTCTGTGGGTGTTCAGTCCGGCAGTGATAAGATGCTTAAAATATTAGGCAGAAAGCATACCTGCGAGGATGCTGTAAGCACCGTAAAAACGGCGCGTGCGCTTGGGTTTGATAATATATCGGTTGACCTTATGATAGGTCTTCCCGAAAGTGATGTTAAATCACTCGAAGCCGATATTAATTTTATCCTATCTTTAAACCCCGACCATATTTCCGCATATATCCTTAAAATTGAGGAAAAAACCGCTTTTGCTAAAAGGGCGGATGCTTTAAATCTACCCGATGATGACCAAATCGCCGAGCAGTATCTTTATATGTGCGACCGCCTTAAAAATGCAGGCTTTCTGCATTATGAAATATCAAACTTTGCAAAACCAAATAAACTAAGCCAACATAATCTTAAATATTGGCAGTGCCGCGAATATTTAGGTCTCGGCCCTGCCGCATATTCATATATTGGTGGCAAGCGGTTTTATTATCCGCGTGACCTTAAGGGCTTTATAAATTCCCCACAAATTATATCCGATGGCGGTGGCGGAAGTGCCGATGAGCGGCTGATGCTCGGTCTTCGCTTATCAGAGGGTGTTGACCTTAGTGAAATTTATGGTGATATACCGCCAGAAATATCACAAAAAATATCCGCCCTTACTAAGGCGGGATATATAAAGGCTCAGCTGCCGCGAATTTCGCTTACCGATAGCGGTATGCTTATATCAAACAGTATAATCACGGAGTTATTATGAAAACTTATAAAATACATCTAATCAGACACGGCTTTACCGATGGTAATCTAGGTGGGCAGTATATCGGCAACCGCACCGACTTAGCATTGTGCCCTGAGAGTGTGCGCGAGCTGCAAGAGCTAAGGAAAAACATCGAATACCCAGATATCGAAAAGCTTTATACCTCTCCAATGCTTCGTTGCCGCCAAAGCTGCAATATAATTTATCCTGGCTTTGAGCCGTGTGTTATAGATGAGCTTACCGAGTATGACTTCGGCGAGTTTGAGGGCAAAACCGCCGCTCAGCTTGAAGTGGACCCTCAATATACGCAGTGGACATCGGGCACTATTGATGCACCGCCTGGGGGAGAAAGCTCGCAAAACTTTGTTAAGCGTCAGGTGCTGGGGCTTAATATGATAGTGCGCGATATGATGGAAAGCGGTATCACAAGCGCGGGTGTTATGATGCACGGCGGCGCTATAATGATGCTGCTTGCCGCTTGCGCCGTACCGCGAAAGCGCTCTGTTGAGTGGACCGCCGATAACGGCAGGGGATATTCTGTTATGATAACCCCGTCACTTTATCATTCAAGCGGTATCATCGAAGTATATGACATTATATAGGAGTTTGCTATGGTGAATATAGGCAACGATTGGGATAAAATACTTTGCGATGAGTGGGAAAAGCCTTATTATAAGGAGCTTCGCGCATTTTTGAAGCAGGAGTATAAAGCTCAAACTATATATCCTGATATGCACGATATTTTTAATGCTCTAAGGTATACCTCTTTTGAGGATACAAAGGTGGTTATAATCGGTCAGGACCCCTACCACGGTGAGGGTCAGGCGCACGGGCTTTGTTTTTCTGTTAAAAAAGGCATTGTTCCTCCACCTAGCCTTAAGAATATGTATAAAGAGCTTGAAAGCGATACAGGCTTTGCTATACCCCAACACGGTGAGCTAACCTCGTGGGCAAAGCAGGGTGTGCTGATGCTCAATACTGTCTTGACAGTGCGCGCGGGCAGTCCTAATAGCCATAAAGGTATGGGTTGGGAGATATTCACCGATAGGGTGATATCAGAGCTTGATAAAAAGCAGACTCCCGTTGTTTTCTTGCTTTGGGGCGCTAATGCTCGCAAAAAGGCGGAGATTATTAAAAATCCCATACATAAAAAGCTTATAACAGTTCACCCAAGTCCGCTTTCAGCATATAACGGATTTTTTGGCTGCAAGCATTTTTCCAAGACAAACGAAATTTTATTATCAAGCGGTCAGACACCAATTAATTGGGAACTTAATTAGGAGGAAAGGTATATGAAATCAACAGGTATGATTCGCGCCGTAGATAAAATGGGCAGAGTGGTTATCCCTAAGGAGATTAGAAAGCAGTTAGGCGTTAAAAATGATGAGGATAGCTTTGAAATTTATATGGATGGCGACAATGTGATTTTGAAGAAATATCAACCCACCTGCATTTTCTGCGATAACCTTGCCGACAGTGTTGAGCTTTGCGGCCATATAGTTTGCAAGGACTGTATAGAAAAGCTAAATCACTTGGCAGAGGAAAAATAATTTCACCAAATATAAGAAACGGCAATGAACAGTCAGTTCATTGCCGTTTCTTTATAATTTATGAAAGATTACCGTTGGCATCACAGGTGAGAGTGACTGTAATATCCTTAGTCTGTGTTGTTACAAATAGTACTTTATACTTGAAGGTTGCATCACCTATTGCTTTGTTGCTTGATTTCTTGGTGGAAGCACTGTCTAAGCTCCATCCACTTGCTATATTGCTTGTTGAATAAGAGGCGGCAGTGCAGGTGGCACTTGTGCCTATATTTACTGAAAAAGTTCCCTTTACAGTAAAGGTCCATTGAACATCGCCGTCACTGTTTCTTGCAGTGTAACTTTTAGTTCCGCTTTTGGTAGAGGTCGCTCTTGTTAATATACTTGTTTCTTCTGTAACTCTTATTACAACCGAACTACCGTCAGAAAAATATTCTGTCTCCTCATAAATGAGAGCTTCACTGTTTTCTGCCGCAGATATCGGGAAAACAAATGCAGTAGTTAAAAATATTGTGGCTAAAACAAAAATAATAATTTTTTTCATTATATAGTTTCCTTTCCATTTGAATCATACCAACCTAAGTCGGTTACGCTTGTCTCGTAATAATATATAGTATCACGACTATTATTTATATAAATTATAATTGTCAAAGCTCCTATAAAAGCTAAAATAGCAGATAATACCGAAAGTAAGGCAATGCCTATGTATTTTGTCTTTTTGTATGCCTTGATTTGAGACTCACTTATCACTGTTGAAAAATCGTTTGATATTTGCTCTGCTGTGCCGAAATGCTTTTCAACATCCCGAAATTCTGCATTTGGCTTTTCATCTAAATAAGCCTCTATGGAGAACTTTAAATCATCAAGCATTTTTTTAATTGCCTTATTATAACAGGGCAATGCTTTTTTAATTTTCCCATAATAGCGATTGATTTCCTTTTTTAATTGTTTATTTGCTATCATTTATAAAATCCTCCAAATCTCCTGCGCCTAAGGTAAATAAAATTCCACGATTAAGTGAAAAGTATTCCTGCTTGATTTCCTTAAGATATTCAGTGCCCGATGGCTCAATATGGTAATAAACTCTTGTTCTGCGCTTACCTACTTTTTCTGTTCTGTCGGAAATATATCCCTTATCGAGCAAACGGTATAAAACAGGATACAGTGAGCCTTCAGGAACAAGAAATAAACCGTTGCTTTTGTTATCAAAAGCCTGACATATTTCATATCCATACATATCCTTCTCTTTTAAAAGCGTGAGCAATACCAACTCTATTGTACCCCGCTTAAGACCTTCTGAAATACCCATCGGAATCACCCTCTTTAATTTGAATAAAATGTAACATAAAATATATTGCTTTGTCAATACTTTGTGACGCAAAATATCGTTGACAAAAATAATTTGTTGTGTTATTATCGAATTGTAAAGAAAAAGAAGGGAAGTGAGTCTGATGCATCAAGAAGAGTCGAACCACAAATAATGGTGTTTGATTGAAGAGATTAGAATTTAATTAGACACCGTTAGAAAATTTATATTTAATAAAGGAAATGGTGTTATAATGAAAAATAAAATTTTAGGAATGGTTATTGTAATTGCCGTTTTTTTATCGGCATTTTCTATTAATGCTTCAGCAACTGAAGCGGCAAACCTGAGTGGTGGACAGATTTTAAAACAATATATTCTACAGAATAGTACAATTCTACAAACATCTGAAAAAAAAGAACTTTCTTTAGAGGAAGAATCGAGTATAAAGGCTATGTATATAAGTAGCTATATACAAAACAATGATAATGTTGCTGAAAAATATGGTGGATGTTATATTGATTCAAATGGCGAACTCCATATCTTGTTTGTTAGCGGCACAGAGAGTAGTATAATTAACAAAGTTAAAACAATGGCAGAAAATGATGTGGTGAACGATATTTGTGAATATTCATTAGAAGAATTAAATTCTTTGAAAGAATATATAAGTAATTTAATATCTAACGAAACAACTAATTTGGATTTAGCAAATATTAAAAAAGATATTGTTGGTGTAGGTATATATGAACAATATAACAAAGTTTTTGTTGAAATTAGAGATTGTGATTCTAAAAAGGTAGAATTGTTTAAAAATTTAATTTCTTCTTCAGAAGCGATTGTTTTTGAAGATGCAGAAAACTACGAAAAACAAGCAACTTATCTTAAACCTGGTTCTGAAATAGCGATAGGAACTTCTTCCGGTAATAAGTATTCTATAGGATTTAGGTGTAAAAGATTAACTGCATCCGGATCATATAATTATGGTTTTGTAACTTCTGCACATGGAAATTCCCGAGGACAGAATGTTTATGTATCGAATACTTATATAGGCTTTATATCGGTTCGCTCATTAGAAAATAACGGAACTGCTGATGGTGCGTTCGTTTATGTTGTTGATGATAACTATGAGCCATCAAACACAGTTGCACAAAATGGGAAGGTCCTTACTGCAGGTGCATATGTTAATTCTTTTGTAACGGGTAAAACGGTATATAAAGCGGGTAAATCGACGAATTTAACTTCAGGGAAAATAACCTCTACAAGTTATAATTGTACTATTGATGGAATAACAACTAAGGATTGTGTTCAGGCTGCTTACAAATCTGATTCGGGCGATAGCGGTGGAGTTGTTTATATGACTGTGGATGGCTCCAACTTTGCTGCTGGTATTCATATGGCAGGTGCAACAAATGCTGATTCGGCTGTGTTTGTTAAAGCGGCAAATTTAAAATCTGCTTTAGATATTATTCTATATTAAATTTATCGTGGGTCAGATAGGTTTTTATTGAGTTCATAATACGAGAGAGGTGTTGTGTGTGAAAATTTCGGCCGTTTTAAAAGATTTTATTTGTGTAATAGTAGTTTTAAGTTTGTTATTATGTTTATGTGGCTGTTCTACAAAGGAAAGCTTACCTTTAAATGAGGTTGTGGAAAATATTCTTGCTGAAAATGGAATTGAAAAATCAAAAATCACATTTCTTTGCGAAAGCGATAATGAAATAGCGGAACTTTATACATATACATCTGTGGAGGTATCAGACGAGGAACTGCAAAAATTTGTTGACGATTTATTGCTTTCTCACGAAAAAATGATAGAGATAACCGATAGAAACACCGTTCAGGCGGGCGACGCAATTGTTGTGAGTTATGTTGTGTATTATAATTCCGAAATGGTTGCTAACGCTGAAAATGACCCCCTTATGGTTGGCTCAGGTAACTATGGCGAAGAATTCGAAGATGCTGTTATCGGCGCTACTGTCGGTGAGCCTTTTTCTTGCGAATTAAGATCACCTGTTGATACTGATAAATATAAAAAAGGTGACACGCTAAAATATAATATAACAGTTGAATCGATAAATTATTTTGAAAGCTACACAGCATCTGATCAATATATACTTGATTATTACGGTTGCAAAACGGAAGAGGAGTTCTTGACTGATTGCAAAGTAAGGTTAGAGCAGATAAAAAGGTATGAAAGCACCGTTTCCTCTTACAATGAGTTTTTGGGCAAAGTAACCGAAAAATGCAAGTTTGATATAGATAAAAAAGAAGCGGCAGCTTACAGTAAAAAAATAGTTGAAGAATACTCAGATTTAGCATATATAAGCGGTTTGGAATTGAACGAGTACATTGAACAGAAACTTGATATGACCGAAGATGAGTTCTACGACCATTGTTACGATAAAGGTGTTAAAGAGATAAAACTGTATTTGCTCGTTGGCGCGTGCACGGAGGATATTCAGTTTGAAGGAAATGAATCTTTTGCCGAGTTTTGCTCTATGAACGGTTATGACAGCACAAAATCTGATAATACACAAGCAAGATATGCTTATTTGAAAGCTATAACGACATCTGACTTTTCACATGAAATGGTATATTCAGTAGCACATTTACTCAATTTTGACTCTAAAAAAACATATACTGTTGAAATTTATGATTCATCAAATATCTATAATATAGATTTTTCGGCGGATAAAGGGTATAATGTGCAGAGTAATATTGAACAGAATATAATTGATATTGCGCGTTATTTGAACTTTGGATACACGGGATTTGAAAACCATTATCATTTGTATGACACTGTCTTGATTATTAAAGCGGATGGCAAAAACGAAATTAAGCTAATGGTTGATAATGTCAACGGCTATATAAAATGGCTCAATAATAAAGGTGATATTGTCGTTACAGAATTGTCTGATGAACTTAGCGGATTGATAAAAATAGCAAAGCAAGGGTAGAATTATAAAGAATATTAACTACTAAAGAAGGGAGATGAACTAAAAGTTCATCTCCCTTCTTTATCAGGTTCCGCAAAACTTCATAACAAGTGCGTGGGGCAGTAGCTTTGCAAGCACGCGGAAGAATTTATAAAATAAAAGGTTAGTGTAGACCGCGCGGCGCTTCTTAGATGCCCTAAGCGATTTTACCGCCATGGTTCTGGGGTTTACGCGCGGCATCATATCAAATGTGCGGCTTGAGCCCTTTGCGATATTTGCAACGGGCAAAAATTCTGTATCCATAGGTCCTGGGCATACCGCCAAAACATTGATTTTGCGCTTTTTAAGTTCAAGCCTTAAAGCGCGCGAAAGGCTCATAACAAAAGCCTTGGTTGAGGAGTAAACCGCCATTCGGGTGTTTGGCGCAAAGGAGGCTATCGAGCAAAGATTTATAATTTCGCCGCCGTCGGGCATAAAGGGGAGGGTAACCGCCGTCATTGTGGTGAGAGCCTCACAGTTAAGCCGCACCATACCCGCATTGTCCTGCGCGCTTATTTCATCAAAGTCGCCAAGCTTGCCAAAGCCTGCGTTATTAATAAGCAGCTTTACCTGAGCCTGCTTTGCCGAAAGCAGAGATTTGTACATCTTAACACCATTATCATCGGTAATATCAAAGGGGAGCGGAAATATCTTTTCGCCAAGCTCTGCTTTGATTTCTTGCAGTCGTTCCTGCCTTCGCGCGATTATCCAAATCTCATTAAGCTCGGGGTACATATCATATACCGCGCGTACATATTCGCGGCCAATACCCGCAGATGCGCCCGTTATCACCGCAATATTCATAAAGCTTTCTCCTTTATTCCTTGCTGAATTCTTCAAGAATAAGGCCCTCGTTCTTTTCAAGCGCCCAGTTGATGTTCCACTCACTTGTGAAGATAAGCAGGTTATTGCCCTTGAAGTCCTGCACCCACTTGGTATCAGATGTGAGGTTAAGAGATTTAACATCTATATCCTTGTTTCCTATCCAGCGAATAAACTGATAGGGCATATTGCTTCTTATAACATCAACATTGTATTCATTCTTAAGTCTGTGCTCAAGCACCTCAAACTGCAGCACACCCACAACGCCCACAATAACCCTTTCCATACCTGTGTTGGGCTCGTGGAATATCTGTATGGCACCCTCCTGCGCTATTTGCTCAACACCCTTAACAAACTGCTTTCGCTTAAGGCTATCCTTATGCTCAATAACCGCAAAGTGTTCGGGCGCGAAGGTGGGTATACCCTCAAATTCAACCTTATTCTTTATGTCACAAACAGTGTCACCAATGGAGAAAATACCTGGGTCAAACACACCGATAATATCTCCCGCATAGGCTTCATTAACGATTTGGCGGTTATCAGCCATCAGCTGCTGCGGCTGGGATAGGCGCAGGCTTCTGCCGCCTTGAATATGAAAATATTCCTTATCTCGCTCAAACCTGCCCGAGCATATTCTCATAAAGGTCATTCTGTCACGGTGAGCCTTATTCATATTAGCCTGTATTTTAAACACAAAGGCAGAAAAATTCTCACTTTCGGGATGAACCTCGCCTGACTTGGTGTTTCGTGCCAAGGGGGAGGTGGTCATTCTAAGAAAGTTTTCAAGGAACGGCTCCACACCAAAATTGGTAAGTGCTGAGCCAAAGAACACAGGAGTGAGCGTTCCGTTTCTAACCTTCTCGATATCAAAATCAAAGCTGGCACCGTCTAACAACTCTATCTGGTCAACAAGGTCACGGCGCGAATATTCGCCAATAAGCTCGTCAAGCTTTTCGGTATTGGTAATATCACACTCGATAGCCTTAAGCTTTTCTTGACCGCGGTGGAATTCGTTAAAGGTTAGTATCTGCCGCTTATCGCGGTCGAACACACCCTTGAAATCTACTCCACTACCTATAGGCCAGTTAATAGGGTATGTGCCGATACCAAATTCCTTTTCAAGCTGGTCAAGCAGCTCGAATGGGTCACGCGCATCGCGGTCGAGCTTGTTGATGAAGGTAAAAATAGGTATGTGGCGCATAGCCGTTACCTTAAACAGCTTTCTTGTTTGGGGCTCGATACCCTTAGCCGCATCTATCACCATCACAACACTGTCCGCCGCCATAAGCGTGCGGTAGGTATCCTCAGAAAAGTCCTGATGTCCTGGG
>CAZIXG010000008.1:10876-15286 GCA_964543305.1 uncultured Ruminococcus sp. | reverse complement strand
GCCCTTGCGGACATCACGCCAACGAAATAAATCCCTTGCGGGATTTGTGAAATATCCTGCGGATGTGAAATATTTCATAAAAAAGGCTCTTTGTCAATAGTTTTGTAAAGAGTTAAAATGAAAATTTTATGCAAGCAGTCGCATTTAAGCGGCTGCTTGTTGTATTTTAAGTTGTTGGTACAAAAACATATGTAAAATACGGTTTCTGAATTGTTTATTTTATTTTTACCTTATTAAAATTCGCGATTTTTTAGTAAAAAGAATTGAAAAAAATCGGCGAAGCCCATTTTGGTGTATTTTTACAAAAAATATTAAATTTTATGTAAGTTTTATTAAGAAAAAATGTTGACAAATTCAACAAATAAATGTATAATAAAAAGGCAAATTTATACGATTTTTTCGGCATTTTGCTCATTTGTGTGGCGAAATTTGCCACAAATCGTAATTTTAACCTAAAAAGCAGTTGCGTTTCTCGGCTTTTTGCTCGTGAAATTGCACAAAAACACTCAACGGTTAAGGAAGGAAGGATTTTATGAACTTAAAAAATTCTTTAAAGAAGATCGTTTGCTTCTTGCTGGCAGTAATGATGCTTTTTGCAGCTGTCGGTTGTAAGGATGAATCTTCCGGCGGAACGAAAAAGGTAATCGTCAAGAAAAAGGTTATTAAAACCAATAACTCCGAAGTGCTTGAGGAAACCGATTCCGAGTATGAAGAGGAAGAAGAGGAGAAAGAGGAAAACACCTCCTCCCGTCAAAAGCGTCAGCTTGCTCAACAGGAAGAGGAAACGGAAAGATATGTTGAGGTATATGAGCCTGAATTCACCTCTGAAAATGTTAGCTGGGCAGGTCCTGAAGGCTATGTAATCGTATATTCTCCTGACACTCCTTTGAACCGTGTTTCTGCAGAGAATTTACAAGCCTTCTTTAAGGAAAATGACGGTGTTGAACTCCAGATAGTAAAGGATACCGAGGTAGCAGCAACTGCTAAGGAGATTCTTGTTGGTGATACCAACCGTTACACCACAAAGCTTGCTGAAAATGAGTTTGCCGTAACACTTCAGGGCAATAAGCTCATTTTTGAAGGCGAAAATAAGGTTATGGTTGAAAAGGCTGCCGACTGGTTTATCTCTATTGAAAGAGTAGATGGCAAGGTTGCAGTTCTTGAGGGAACCGCAGAAGACTTTAAATCCACCGTTACCGTTAATGGAAGAGAGTTCGTTTATGTATGGGGCGATGAGTGCGACGGTGCAGGTGGTATCGACCGCACAAGATGGGTAGAAACAGGTCAGATAAACCATTATGGTGATATTACTTGGATCGCTTCTGACCTTTATTTCAATCATTACGAGGGTGGCCGTCTTAAAATGGTTACCGACCGTTATTATGATGAGAATAGTGCTGATAATGAATACGCAACAGGCGGCGTTTTATCCACCCATAACGATTTCGTATTCCGTCGCGGTTATATGGAATTGCGCGCTCGCATTCCCTATATGAGAGGTGCTTTCCCTGCTTGGTGGACCAGATCTGCTACAAACTCAACAGTTATACCTACTGAGCATCTCACTCAAACTGATTACTGGTTTGAAATTGATATGCTGGAGGCATTCTCCGCAACCGACAACCGTTTTGCTAACACTATTCACAAGTGGTATAGATTTGTCAACGGTACAACCGTTTCTGACTTCCTGGGCAACGATATCACAGCTCAGATTAAGCTTTCTAGTAAAGCTACCGAAAGTGATCTTACAGCAGGCATTAATGTTAGTGACCCCGGTCACTCCACATGGCAGAATTTTGATGATGTTGTTGGTTCTGATGCTAAGCGCTATTATAAATTCGATGAAGATAATGAAGAGTTAAATAAGCAATATCATACATATTCCTTCCTCTGGGAGGGTGACCACCTCTGGTTTGGTGTAGATGGCGAGTGGTATAGCGATTATGATATTAATTGCGCTTTCGATGGCTATAGCGGCAACAATAATAACGGCTATGGCTTCGATATCTACAACTTCCTCCTTCTTGACAACCATATTTATAGCCCCATGGCATATGAAACAGGTTCTGCTTCGGCTAAACAAGTTGTAAACAATGCCGATCTTCCTGTAGAAATGTATGTTGACTATGTTCGTCTGTATCAGGATCCTGCAGATACAGAGCTTGATAAGGATGGTAGATTACAGTCCTCCATCATCAACATCCATGAGCAAGAGTAATTTAAAATAATCAGAAATACCCTTTCGCCTGATCGCTTGCGGTCGGGCGAAAGTATATAAAGCCGATGAATAATTGGTTAAAATTCGGCAAAATGTATGTGATTTTTCACTTTTAAACACATAATTTGCCAACAAATCCCATTAAGGAAAGGATGAATACTGTGCGCAAGAAAATAATGAGATTTCTATCTGCTTGTTTGATAGTATCCGTATTTCTTTCGGGCATGGCCTTGCAAACTGCCACGGTAGTTGCAGAAACACCTGATGTAGCCACCCCTGAGGATGTTGTGAGCACATCATCGGAGCTTCAAAGCTATTATGATTATATTGAAAACTGTGGCATTTCAAATAAGGCAGACGGAGAAGTTGATATAGCACTTGCAGCCTTTACTGCAAACGGTGCTGATATAGCAGCCGCAGATATCGGTGTTGCTTGGAAAGAGGGTAACGGTAGCGTTACTTGGAAATTCACCGTAACACAGGCTGGTCTATATAACCTTCGTCTGGATTGGCAGGCTTTAAGCACCGGCGTTAATCCCAATTTCGGTATTATGATTGATGATCAGTATCTGTTTGATGGTATGGATGATGTCGTTATTAACAGATTATGGCATAATGGTACCGATGAGCCCCGTACTGACGCGCAGGGTAATGAATATGCTCAGGAGCAACTGGAAATCGGCGGTACTATTTCAACCGTTATTCGCGATAGCGAGGGTGTTGTAGTAGACCCCTATGAATTTGCTCTTTCTGCTGGCGAGCACACCATAACTTTTGTGGAGCCTAAGCAGGGAATAGCTATCGAGAAGATATCCTTCATCGCTCCCGAGATTGTTGAAAGCTATGAAAAGGTTTCCGCCTCCTATGACATAACGGAAACTGATGCCGATATTATAACCATCGAGGCAGAAAAAGCCGATATTAAGACCTCAGGCTCTATTATCCCGAAGTCTAATAACAGCGATGCTGGTATGTCACCCTCTAATGCGTACACAACAAAGATTAACTATATAGGCGGCACCTCCTGGCAGACAAGTGGTTCTTCGCTTACATGGAATTTTGATGTTGAAACCTCTGGTTACTACTACATAAATATGCGCTATAAGCAGACCGACCTTGTTAACGGAGAAAGCTGGCGCTGGCTTAAGATCGATGGCAAGACTCCTTTTGAAGAGGCAAAAGAGCTTCGCTTCCCCTATGGAACAAGCTGGAAGCACTACACCTTTGCTGATAGTGAAGAAAACCCCTATTTCATTTGGCTGGAGGAAGGCCCCCACACCATTAGTCTTGAGGTAACTGTTGGTGACCAGACCGAACACTTTAATCGTCTTTCTGAGTTTGTTAACATTCTTGGTGATGAGTACATTAAGATGGTTATGATAACAAGCGAGTCACCCGACCTTAACCGTGACTATGAGCTTTTCAACCAGATTCCTAACTTCACCGAAACCCTTACATATTGCTATGAAGGCTTAAACGAGCTTGCAGATGATATGTCCTCAGGCTCCGATGAAAAGGTTTCTCAGGCGGTTGCAGCTATTAGAAATATGTCGCGTGTTCTCAATAATATGCTCCGCAGCCCATATATTGCTCAGCAGTATGTTAGTGACTATTACTCAAACTATACATCTATAAGCTCTTGGCTTTACGATATGATTAAGATGCCCTTGTCTCTCGATCAAATTCAGATCGTTCCCGCAGGCAAGGAATTCAATAACAACAATGCTAATTTCTTCGAAAAAATAGCATATGCAGCGGTTCGCTTAGTATCCTCCTTCACCACGGATTACACCCTTACAAACAACGATGCTTCGACTGATAAGGGAACTATTCGTCTTTGGGTAAACTGGGGTCAGGATCAAACAGCAGTTCTTAACTCTATAATTCAGGACTCTTTTACCGCAGAAACAGGTATAAATGTTCAGCTTGAAATCGTAAGTGCTTCTCTTATTAACGGTATTCTCGCTGGAAATTTCCCTGATTTATCCTTGCATTTATCGAGAACAGAGCCTGTTAACCTCGGCATCCGCGGCGCCTTAACAGACCTTTCTGAGTTCGAGGATTATGAAGAGGTTCTCACCCAGTTCCATCCGGGTAGCGAAGAACCCTATACATATGCTGGTAAAACATATGCACTTCCTGATACTCAAAGCTTCTTCTTGATGTTTTATCGTACCGATATTTTTGAGCAG
>CAZIXG010000008.1:0-10866 GCA_964543305.1 uncultured Ruminococcus sp. | reverse complement strand
CGGTCTCGAGGTGCCAAACACTTGGGAAGAGTTCCTTCAATGCACCACTGTTATTCAGCGTAATAATATGAGTGTTTATGTTCCTTACACACAGATAGTTGCCTCTACCACCGTTAATGCTGGTATCGGTAATCTCAATATGTATCCAACTCTTATGAGTCAGCATGGTCTGTCCCTTTATAATGAGGACGGAACGGCCACTGCTATGACATCTAAGGAAGCACTTGATGTGTTTAAACAGTGGACTGATTTATACTCAGACTATTCCATTCTTAAGGAAGCTGATTTCTATAACCGTTTGCGCGTTGGTGTTATGCCCTTGGGTATCGCTCCATACAGCACTTATATGACACTTTATTCAGCAGCTCCCGAAATTCAGGGCCGCTGGAGCATTGCTCTCGTTCCCGGCACCGTGAACGAGGATGGCACCATCAATCGCTCTATTGCGGGTGGCGGCACTGGTTGTGGTATTATTAAAAAGTCTCCTAATCAGGAGGAGGCTTGGGAATTCCTTAAATGGTGGGTTTCCGCTGAAACACAAACAAGATATAACAACAATGTTGAGTCAATTCTCGGTATGATCGGTCGTACCGCAATGGCTAATATTGAGGCGTTCAACTCTATCGCTTGGGATGTAGATGACCTTAAGATTCTTAACGAGCAGAGGTCCTATATAAACGAAATACAGGAAGTACCTGGCAGCTATTATCTTACCCGTGCGGTTGACCAAGCATATTGGTCGGTTCTTGAAGATGGCACTCCTGTAAAGGATGCTGTTGTTAAATGGTCTCAGGTTGCGGACGATGAAATTGCCCGTAAAATCAAAGAATATAGTTAAGAGGGAGGGGATAACCTATGTTAAAAGCTAAAAAAGAAACGGCATCTCAGATGCCTGCAGCTTCAAAGAAGCTCAGAAGCAGTTCTAAGGATAAGCTTTATACTGAGCATATACCTATGCTTATTATGTTGTTCCCGTTCCTTTTGTTCTTCTTTGTATTTACAATTTTGCCTATATTATCATCCATTGCGTTAAGCTTCACATCCTATGATATGATATCTTCCCCTAAGATTATAGGACTTGAAAACTACCGCAGAATGATAGTTGATGATAGTGTTTTTGCAACCACAGTAAAAAACACACTGGTATTTGCAATCATCGCAGGCCCCTTAGGCTTCCTGCTTTCATTCGTGTTAGCTTGGTTTGTTAATGAATTCACCCCTAAAATTCGTGCGGTGCTTTCGTTTATGTTCTATGCCCCTGCTCTTGTAGGTAATGCATACTTCATCTGGAAGGTTGCTTTCAGTGGAGATAGCTATGGTTATATCAACAGCCTATTGCTTTCAATCGGTGTTATTACCGAGCCTATTGTGTGGCTTAAAACGGCTACATATTTGATGCCAATAATTATTATTGTACAGTTGTGGCAGAGTATGGGTGTTACATTCCTTTCAAACATTTCAGGTCTTCAGAATGTAAGTCGTGATATGTATGAAGCGGGCGCTATTGATGGTATTCGCAACCGTTGGCAGGAGCTTCGTTACATAACACTCCCCGCTATGTCACCGATGCTGCTTTTCAGTGCAGTAATGCAGATTCAAAGCAGCTTCTCTGCAAGCACTATTGCTATTGAGCTTGCAGGTTATCCAAGTAAATCAAATGCAGTCGACACTATAGTTTCTCTTATGACGGATATGGCAACAGTTCGTTATGAGCTGGGCTATGCCTGTGCGATGTCGGTAGTGCTTTTCATTATGATGGTAGCAACTCGTCTTATCATAGGAAAAGTACTGTCCACGGTAGAAAAGTGAGGTGACTGTAGGTGTTTAAAAAAATTAAGAATTATTTTGCTGATAAAAGAGCCAGTAAATCTGCAGTCAAGCGTTATACACGCTCAAAGTTTGGTAACTTTATGCTTGTAGTTTTCCTTGTAGCAGGCGGTCTTTTCTCAATATTACCGCTTATCTACTGCGTGGCTACATCATTAAAGCCTCTTGACGAGCTGCTTATTTTCCCACCTCGCTTCTTCGTGCAGCGTCCGACTATTGGTAACTATACCATCCTGCCTGACCTTATGGCGTCCCTTAAGGTTCCGCTTTCAAGGTATATATTTAACAGCTTGTTTACAAGCTTCTTTACAACCTTTGTGTATATTTTGATAGCAATAATGGCGGCCTATGTTCTTTCAAAGGCTACCTTTAAGGGCAGAAAGACTATCTTCTGGATAGTACAGTTCTCTCTTATGTTTAACTCATACACATTGGCGGTTCCTCAGTATTTGATATTCTCAAAGCTGGGACTTATTGATACATACTGGATTTATATACTGCCTCCTATGGCTTCAACTATGGGTGTGTTCCTTGCAAAGCAGTATATTGAAGGTTATGTACCCGATGCATTGCTTGAAGCTGCCAAAATCGATGGTGCAAACCAGTTCAAGGTATTTTGGTCGATTGTTATGCCAACAATCAAGCCTATCTGGCTTACAGTTATGCTGTTTACATTCCGTGATATTTGGTCGATGGTTCCTAACGGTAAGGTGTTCTCTGAGCAGTTAAAAATTCTGCCCCAGATAGTAACACAGATTACTGCAGGTGGTACGGCTCGTGCCGGCTCATCAATGGCGGTAACCGTTATTATGATGATTCCGCCTATAATCGTGTTCCTCGTATCTCAGAGCAATGTTGCTGAGGCGATGAGCAGCGCGGGCATTAAGGAATAAAAGCTTTCAAATATTACAAAGGAGATGAATTCAGTGAAGCGAATGCTTTGTAGACTTTCAGCCGTAATTTTGGCTTTATGCCTACTTGCAGGCTGTGTGGTTGCGGTTTCCGCCGCCACCGTTCCTACAGAAACCTACGCCTATTGGAACAATGTTAGCTCAACTTCAAAATCGGTTTACAGTAAGAATCTTTACGATGTAAAAACCGTGCTGGATGCCAAAGCTATGGGCGTTGAGAGTTTTTCAGAAATTGTCAGCATATGCACCGACGATAATGATAATCTCTACATATTAGATGGCAACTCCAGAATTATTGTGCTGGATGCTAATTATAATCTTATCCGTGAAATCGGCCTTATTGGCGGCACAGAAAGCTATTCGGGCTCCAAGGGTATATATGTTTACAACAACTCTTTATATGTTTGCCATACCGAGGGTGCTCGCGTGCTTCAATCGGATTTGGAAGGCAATTTGTTAGATACTATCACATTGCCTGATTCACCTCTGATTCCAGATGATTTCACTTTTGAGCCAATTCGTATTGTTCAGGATAGTGAGGGTTATATCTATGTCCTGAGCGAGGGCTCTTACTACGGCGCACTGCTTTATGATAACGATGCCGATAAAAGCTTCTTGGGCTTCTATGGCGCAAATACCGTGCAAGCCACAGTGAGCTCGGTTTTAACCAACATAAAAAACCGTTTGTTCCCAAATAACGAAAAGCTTGCAAACTCAGCTAAAAAGCTTCCCTATAGCTTTGTTGACTTGGATATTGATGATGAAGGCTTTATCTATACCTGTACAGGTTTTACAACTACCGCTAACCGTAAGGGACAGATAAAGAAATTAAGCCCAGGTAAAGGCACCAATATCCTCGATTCGGCTGATGTTAACTTCGTTGATCCCCGTATTAGCTGGATATACGGAAAAGACTTTTCAAAACAGGATATTTCCAATATCGAAATCGATTCAAATGGCTTTATTTATGGCCTTGAAACAAAGTACGGTAAGATATTTATGTATGATGATGACTGTCGTACCCTTACAGTATTCGGTGGCGGTATGGGCGAGGGCACCCAAAAGGGCACCTTTGTTACTGCTTCAGGCCTTGCTATTCAGAATGATGGCGAAAATGTCATTGTTTCCGATAGCTCCACAAACCTTATAACAGTTTTCGCAATTAATGATTTCGGTTTAAAGGTTAAAGAGCTTATCGCTCTCACTCTTGATGGCGATTATGATAAAACCAAAGAGGGTTGGCTTGAGGTTATTAAAGAGGATGCAAACTTCCAGCCCGCGTATAGTGGTCTTGCAAACGCTTACCTTGATGAAGAAGATTATGAAAATGCAATGTATTATGCAAAAATCGGTTACGACCGTGAGGCATATTCAGTTGCATTCGAGTATGTTCGTAAGCAGTTCATAAGCGATAACTTTACCATTATCTTTATTCTATTGGTGGTTGTTGTTCTCGGCGCTATCGCCTTGCTTGTAATAAGCTCTAAGAAGAAGATAACCTTCATTAAAAATGACAGCCTTCGTTTAATGCTTACCACCGCAATTCATCCATCGAATAACTTTACGGATATTAAGGAAAAGGGTCTCGGCTCGTTGCCGCTTTGTTTCCTGCTATTGGTTTTGTACTATGTTACAACAGTGCTTCGCACACTTGCAGGCGGCTTCCTATTTACCGTATATGATCCCTCATCCTTCAACAGCATTTTAGAGCTTGTTCGTTCTGTAGGTTTGGTTGTTTTGTGGGTTGTTTCAAACTGGATGGTTTGTACACTTTTTGGTGGCAAGGGCAAGATTAAGGAAATTATAATTGTTACCTGCTATAGCCTGCTGCCGCTTATTGCGGAAAACATAATTTACATCATACTCACCAATGTTTTGGTGCCGAACGAAGCCAGCTTCTTAGGTATTTTAAGCACCATAGCAATGCTCTATTTCGCCTTGATGCTTATTATAGGTATGATAAAGATTCACGATTTCTCAATGGGAAGATTCTTGGGCACAACCATTCTGTCTCTCGTCGGTGTAGCAGTTATCGTGTTCTTGCTTATTTTGCTCGTTATTCTTGTTCAGCAGTTCTATGGATTTATTGTAACTGTTGTAACAGAGCTTATGACACTTTAAAAAGGAGGAAATTAAATTGCGTAAAAGAATTATTAGCTTGCTTGTATGCTTGTTCCTCCTTTTCACCCTCACGGCTTGCGGTGAAGCAGATTTAACCGTAAAGCTGGCATTTGATAAGGATGTTCGCTCAAATTCCTTGAGCGATACCCTTATCGCGGAAAACGATACCTACCGCCTTGATTATGATGATGAAACAGGTGGCGTTTTCCTAACCGAAATCGCCACAGGTAACACTTGGGGTACAACTCCGATTGTTTCTGAGGATGAGGTTGAATATGATGCGCTCGGTATGCCTATTAAAAAGCATAGCCTTGTGCAGTCGGTTCTTTATGTCGAGTATCGCGACACCATAACCTATGTAAACACTAATGTTGACTCCTATTCAGGCGCTAAGAAAAGCGGCAGAATAGTATGTAAGAAATTCAAAAACGGCAACGGTGTAACCATCGAATATTACTTTGATGAGCAGGAATTTATGATTCCGGTTGATTTCGTTTTGAATGATGATTATGTAAGTGTTTCCATTGACCCCGCAAGGATTCAGGAGAATGCTTTCCCGATAACTTCAATTTCTTTGGCTCCGTTCTGGTGCTCTGTAAAGAATGATGCGGAAAATTCATATCTCTTCATTCCCTCAGGCTCAGGCGCTATCGCGGATAACACAACCGTTTCCATCTCAGGCAGAGCCTATAAGAGCTATGTTTACGGTCAGGATCTCTCGATGGAGGAGCTTTATTCTGCCACTAACGAAAAGGGCACACGCCTTCCTGTTTACGGCGCAAAAATCGGCGATATAGGCGCTTTCGCTATTATCGATAAGGGCTCTGATTCAGCATTAATAAATGCAACCTCGGGCTCCACCGCTTATAAATATTCCTCTGTATATGCATCCTTCCAGATGCGCGGTTACACTCAGCACCAATCCCAGTCCTTCAACTCAACAACCAACAATGCGATTTATGCTGATAATATGATCGATACCCCCGTTTCCGTTCGCTTCTATCCCTTAACGGGCGAAAAAGCAAGCTATAGCGGTATGGCGGATGTATATAGAGATTATTTGATTGATGAGTGCGGTCTTTCTAAAAACGGTGAGGATGCAACTCTCAGCCTTAACCTCGTAGGCGGAACAATGATAACCAAATCATTTCTCGGCGTTCCTTACACCACACTTTATCCCACAACCACAATTTCTCAGGCTTCTGATATTATCTCCGAAATTGATGAAAGTGTTGAGGATGATATAACCGTAAAGCTCACAGGCTTCGGCGCAACAGGCGTTGATATTGGTAAGGTGGCGGGTGGCTATACCGTAGGTGGCAATCTCGGCTCCGTTTCGCAGCTTAAATCCCTTGGCGCCTCTGCTAAGGAAGCAGGTATTGACCTGTTTATGGATTTTGATATCGTAAGATATAACTCCTCGGGCGCAGGCTTCTCCTATTTCGGTGATGCTGTTATGACCGCAGGTGCTCAGAAGGCCGATACCTATGTTATGGATATCGCTGTTCGCAATAGATTGGAAGATAAGATATACCGCCTGCTTTCGCCCTCAAAGCTTGTTGAGGCTACCGAAAAGCTAATTGATAAAACCGCTTCTTGGAATCTTGCGGGCATCTCCCTTGCAAATGCAACAAGTGTGTCCTATTCTGATTATACAGATAGCTCTAATCCTAAGTATTATTCAAAGAGCTACTTCGGTGAACAGATTTCCACCGCAGCGAAGGCCATTAAGGATAGTGGCTCTGCCTTTATGGCGAGCGATGCTAATCTCTATGCGGCGCTTGCGGCTGATATCATAACCGAAGCTCCCACTGCTTCCTCTAATGCTAACTTCTTTATTGAGGATGTACCCTTCTATGCAATGGTGTTTAAGGGCTATGTTCCTATGACAACCGAAAGCATAAACCTTTCCTCTAATGCCGATAAAACAATTTTGGCTGCAGTGGAAGGCGGTATAGGCCTTAATTACACTCTGATTTCTGAGTGGAATAATGTGCTTATAGATGCTAATTATACATATTTTTACAGCACTCTTTATGAAGGCGTGAAGGATGATATAATCGCAAATTCCGAAAGACTTTCCGATTATTACAGTAAGGTAGAGGGCGCTCACATAGCCTCAAGCTCTATTGTAAGCTCGGGCGTTCATTGCACAGTGTTTGATAACGGTGTAACAGTTTATGTTAATTATAATGATTCTTCAGCCGAAACTCCCGCTGGAACGGTTGAAGCTATGGATTACTTAGTATCGGGGGGTGCAGCACAGTGAAGTTAAAGAAGAATCGCGGCATTGAAGAGCTCAAAAGCCGCTACGGCATAATGTTTATCTCCCCATGGATAATCGGTATAATAATTTTCTTCCTTATACCCATTATTCAGTCCATCGTTTATTCATTCAGCTCGGTTACTTTAACCGCGGGTGCTGTTAATACCAATTTTATAGGCCTTGAAAACTTTAATTTGATATTAAATAAGGACCCATACTATCTAAATTATCTTTCCGAATCGATTATATCATTCCTCTATTCATTACCCATCATCTTGATGCTTAGCTTGGTTTTGGCAATGATGCTTAATCAGAAATTCCGTGGAAGAATATTTTTCAGAGCGCTCTATTTTCTGCCTGTTATAATTGCAACAGGTCAGGTAATAAAGCTTATATTCCAAACCACAGGTGATGACCTCACCGAAGCGGGTGTATCATCATCCTTCTCATCCAATATGCTCACGGTTGAGGATCTCACAACCTCCTTTAATATGGATGTTAAGGTAGCGGAATATATATCAACCATTATCGGTAAGATATTTGACCTTATTTGGAACTGCGGAATTCAAACCGTGCTCTTCCTTTCGGGCCTTCAGTCAGTTCCGCGCGCCTTATATGAGGCATCTAAGGTAGAGGGCGCAACCAAGTGGGAGGAGTTCTGGTTTATCACATTCCCGATGCTCTCCCGCGTAACACTGCTGGTAGCTATATTCACAATGGTAGAGCTTATCGTTAATGAGCGCGCCACAATGGTTGAAGCTATTTATGGTAAGATGACAGGCGGCGCCTTTGGTGAGGCATCGGCAATGGCTTGGTTCTATTTCCTTATCGCAGGTGCGATAATGGGTGTAGTTATATTCCTGTATAACCGCTTCCTTATGAAGCGTTGGGAATCCTGATAGGGGGGAGGAAATAATATGAAAAATATTTTTACTAATATTTCTGAGCCCGATCGTTTGAAATATAAGCGTTATGCTAAGAAAGGCACTGCTATTTTCTATTCGCTATTTCGTTTTGTAATGCTTATGTCTATCGGTTTTATTATCATATATCCTCTGTTTTATATGATAGTAACCTCGCTCGTAAGCGGCGAAGCATACCGCAACTCCACCCGTGTGTGGATACCCACCGAATTCGATGTCGTTCAGAATTATATCAAGGGCTGGTCAGTTCTTGAGTATGGAACCTCGTTCCTCGATACCTTGAAATTCCAGATAGTAAGCGCTCTTATCGAGGTTGCTTCCTGCGCAGTCATCGGCTATGGCTTTGCAAGATTTGATTTTAAGGGCAAAAAGATATTCACAGGCATTCTTTTCCTAACAATTCTTGTTCCCGATATGATGCTGATGATACCCCGAATGTTAAACTACACTAGTCTTGATTTTCTTGGTATCTTAGGTCTTTTCAATAAGCTAACAGGTATTGATATCCGTCCAAATGTTCTTAACACGGGCTTGGCATTCTGGCTTCCCTCCTTGCTTGGAGTTGGTCTTAAATCAGGTATACTTATTTATATCTATATCCAGTTCTTTAAGGGCCTTCCTCGCGAGCTTGAGGAGGCTGCTTGGGTTGATGGTGCAGGTCCTATTAAAACCTTCCTGTCAATAGCAGTTCCTTCATCAAGCGTTGTGTTCATCACAGTGTTCGTGTTCTCTATGATCTGGCATTGGAATGATTCACTGCTCAGCAGTATGTATCTCACTGATGATTTCCCGCTTGCAAACCGTCTTAATATGATAAAAGGTATGATGGTGCAGAAGTTCCAGATGGAGCCCAGCAACAGAAACCCTGAAACAGCCGCCATTTTGATGTCAGCATGTCTGCTATTCATAGCTCCGATGCTTATTATGTATATGATAATGCAGCGCGGATTTATCGAAAGTATTGACCGTGTTGGTATAACAGGTTAATTTTCAGATTATTTTAGTTTTTTAAATGGATTTTTCCATTATTTTAAAAAACAGGGAAGAGGGGAAGCGTGAACCGCCTCTCTTTTCCCTGCTAAAATAGGCGGTTCTGAAAATTTTATAAAGGAGAAAGAAAAATGTTCAACAAAGTAAAGCGCATCGGCTCATTACTCCTCGCTTTAGTGATGGTTTTCTCTTTGGCTGCTTGTAAGTCAACAGAAAATTCATCTTCTGATGAGACACAAATCATCTATGAGTATGAGTATGAGTATGAAGAAGGCGCAGAAGGCACCACAGGCACCACAGGCACTACCCAGAGCGGTAATAACACGACCACTTCAACAGGTAGCAAAAACAACACAAGTGGCGAAATGTCAGGCACAACCGTTGACCTTTCAAAGCTAAAGGGCACAACCGTTCGTTATGCAACCTGGCTCGAGCCTGAAAACAACGAGGATGGCCCCGTTGTAGAGAAATTCCAGAAGGAGTATGGCATCACTGTTAAGATAGATATCATCGCTCAGGATGATTATGTTAACACAGTTGCAAACAGAATCGCAGCTGGCGACTCCCCTGATATTTACTTCTCAAACAACGACTTCCCTGCAGCAATGCAGTGTCTGCAGTCCCTCGATGCTACCAAGCTCGACTTTTCGGATGAAATCTGGAACCAGAAGACCTTAGAGCTCACCACCTATGGCGGTCAGCCCTACCTCTTGGATACAGTAGGTAATATCTGGGCAGAAACCGACTGCATCTACTACAACAAGAAGATTCTTGAGCAGGCAGGCTTTAGCGCAGATTACCCTGCAGAGCTTTATAAAGCTGGCAAGTGGACTTGGGATGCTATGGAGCAGATTATGCGTGCTTGCTCGCAGCTCGGCGGCGGTATTTCAGGCGGCGAATTTATGTCGCTCGACTCTTTGATTTCCTCCGCAGGCAACAACCTTTTAACCAATGAAAAGGGTACATTCTCAAGCGGTATTAACAGCAACTTTATAAGCGCCTTTAAGCGTATTGCTAAGTGGTATAGCGATGGTATTTGTGGAAAGCAAAGCTGGAGAAGCGGCTTTATCGAAGGTAAGGTAGCTATCGTTCAGACTCACTCCTTCGGTCTTAAGCAGACAGGTCACTGGAAAGATATGAACTGGAACAACATAGGCTACACCTATCTCCCCGCTTATGATTCCAACTCTACCGCTTACCAGACAGGCTGCTTCCGTGGCTGGGGCCTTATCCGCGGCGCTGCAAATCCTGAGGGCGCAGGCGTATTCCTCCGTTATTACCTCGACTCAGGTAACTATGACGGCGGCGATGCCTTCATCACCTCTGAGGCTGAAACCTTCTTCTATCAGCTCACCAACACAGGTATGGATGATTATAATCCTTACTATACCTTTGGTGGTTACACCAAGGATCTTACAGGCTTTGACTCTGTTGCAGTTTTAGACATTCCTAAGAATTTTACTGCTGATCAGGTAGAAGCTGAAGTTAAGTCCTATGAGCGTGAGGCTAAAAATGCTGCTGATTATATCAACAACTTCCTCACACAGAACACAGGTATTAAGTAATTTAAAATTGATTAATATCTAGTATTAAAAATTATCCGTTGAAGGAATCCGTTCCTTCAACGGATTTTTTGTATCCAGAAAGCCACCTGCAGGTGGTTCCAAATAGGCTTTTGCCGATGAGTAATTTTGCAGCGCCTTTGGCTCCCTTTACACAAGGAGGGCTTTACCGAATCTTCGGTAGTAGGGCAAGTTTGCAAGTGTTAATTTATTCGGTGGACTTTCAGTCCCGCCAGTAACAGCGGCTTATAGCCGCAGAGCAAACT